>JANXXA010000195.1 GCA_025350885.1 Phenylobacterium sp. | reverse complement strand
GCGCCGGCGAGGATGCCGGGCATCGAGTAGTTCCCCTCATGACACCCGGATTCGTATTGCGGGCCGCGCGACGCGTTCAGCGGGATCTCGGCGCGCCAGTCTCGCGAGAAGGTCGGCGGGTCGTGCACCTCGAAGCTGTAGAGAATCTGGGTCGGCGAAATCCGCCGGAACCGCTCGGTCACCACGGCGTCCGAGGACAGGTAGAGGCGCGCGAAGGTTGAGCGCCGCAGTGACTGCTGAGGATGGAAGCCGGTGGTCCGCACCACCAGGGTGTCGCCTTCGTACCAGCCCCGCGGATGGCCCAGCCACTCTGGCGGCAATCTGGCAGGCCCCTCGGGCTTGGCCGTCAGGGGAATGATCCGCGTCTCGTGGTTGCCTTCAAGCACAACCACCAGGTGGTCGCGGGTCTGGACGATCTGCCAGATGTTACTGCCGCCCGCGTTCAGCATGGGTGGCCCGGCGGACATGAAGGGCAGGCAGCGGTCGTTTGTGGATCGGTTCTCCGGCCCGTCGGCGCTGTAAGGCCGGCTGACCAGCTTGCGGCCCGCTTCGGTGTACGGCAGCTTGCCGTCCGGCGGATCGACGAGCCAGGACGTACGGATTTCCCCCGCGATCCTGCCTAGCCGCCAGCCATCGTCCTGCCACTCGCTCTCTTCCTGGCCGACGTCATCATCGAGGAACACCCGCGGCCGTGGGATCGCCTTCTCCTGCGCCTCGGTGATGACCAGCGAGGGATAGGCGCTCGGCCGCTCCAGCTTGGTGGTGGAGTTCACCGACCAGATCCCCGCGAGGTCGGGCGGCCTCATCGTGGCGCGCGGCGTCTTGTGCCTCGCCGAAACAGCCGGCGAGCCCACCATGAAGGCGATGCCGAAGGCAGCCAGCAATGCGGTTTTCATGCCGCCAGGTTACGCTGCTATATGAATTAGGGACAGCAGCAACATGACCCGATGCCGCTGCGGTGGAGTGACCCCCAGCATCAGGCAAACAAAACAGGGCCAGCTCTCATGTAAGAAGAGACGATGTCGAAGATGGAGGCCCGAAGTTTGAGCCCGCCCTTCCCGCCCCCATCGCCTCGCGCATTCTCCTGAACGAATTCTCACCCTTACCGTCTCAGTATCACCGGGTGTAACGTTCGATCCGACGACTCAAGTGATCGCGCGGGGGGAACCTGGCATGAACGCTTTGCCGATACTGTGCGCAGCCTTGTCGCTGAGCCTGAACGCGGGGCCCGCGCTGGCGCAGCCCGCGGCCCCGATGCAACCGCCGATGAACGACTTCACCCAGGCGTTCTACCGCTGCGACGGCGGCCTGGCCTTCATGATCTCCTACGACTCCGAACGGCCGACGACGGCCGACATGATGACCAACGACGACGGCCGCCACTATGCGCTGAAGCGGACAACGGCCCCGAGCGGCGTGCAGTTCTCGGGCGGCGGCGCCCGGTTCTGGACCGACGGCAAGACCGTGCTGGTGGAGGGCGCCAAGTCGGCCTTCAGGAACTGCAGGATCAAGTCGAACTGACGCCTTGCCTGCGAGGGCTCAGCCCTTGCGCACACCGGCCAGGAGAATGCGGATCTGGTCGCGGGAGCGCGCCTTCAGGTCGTCCATCGTCCAGGCCTGGAAAATCGCCTGTGGATAGTTTGACAGATAGCTGTCGAACAGCATCTGGGCGCGCAGGGTGACGTCGGCTTCCGGCGTCAGTTCGCCACGCGCCGCGCCGGCGACCAGCTGTTCGACGATCAGATCATGCAGCATCTGCACCGGCGGGGCGCCGCGCAGAACCGGGCCCTCCTGCGGCGACCAGCCGACGCTGAAGGCCGCGCGGGCCAGCGGCAGTTGGTTCTGGTAAAAGCCATAGCCGGCGGTGAACATCGCCAGGATCGCGTCCTCGACGGTCTCCCCGCGCCGGGCGGCCTGGCCCATGGCCTGCGCCAGGGCGACCATGTCGGTCATCATGATCTCGCGGAACAGGTCGGACTTGTCGGCAAAGTTGGCGAACACCGCCCCGGTGGACATGCCGGCGGCCGCGGCGATGTCGCGGATGGTCGCGCCTTCGTAGCCCTCCTCGCTGAACAGGCGGCGCGCGGCGGCCAGGACCTTGGCGCGGGTCTGCTGTTTGGCCAGCGTGCGGCGGGTGGGAGCCTTCATCGAGGTCTCGGGGTCGGCTTGGATGGGCGCAATGTGCTTCATGTTTCTGACGGCGCGGGCCGTCCGCTTTCTCTCGCTGGGTCCAGGTCCGCGAACGCCTGGCGCGCGCGATCCTCTGAACATGTTCAAATCGTGGGTTACGCGGGTGGTAAGCGCCACATGTGATCGTCACGCCGACGATTGCTCGGCGGGCGGGATGCGACGACAGGGCGTCGCCGGGGCCACATGCTCTTTGACTTGGGCCAAAATTCGACCACTTTAACGCGAGGTTTGCGCCAAAAACGCGCGTCTTCCGGCCAGGGAAGGCGCGCATAGCCGACTTGGGCATGGTTCGCAAGCCCGTGTCGGCCTAGAAGCGGCGGCCCAGAAGGAAAGCCATGGACCTCTTCAGCTATCTCATACCCGTTGCCCTGGCTGCTGTCGCGCTGGTGCTGGGGCTAGGCATCTACAGCCTGTTTCGCGGCGGCGACTTCGGCCGTTCCTACTCCAACAAGCTCATGCGCCTGCGGGTGGTGATGCAGGCCTTGGCCATCGCGGTGCTGATGGGCGCGGTCTGGTGGCGGGCCAGGGGCTAGCGGCCCGATGGTCACGCTCAACCGTATCTACACGCGCACCGGCGACGCCGGAACGACCCGTCTGTCCACCGGCGCCGCGGTGAGCAAGGCCAACCTTCGGGTCGAGGCCTATGGCGCGGTCGACGAGACCAACGCCTGCCTGGGCCTGGCGCGTCTGTACACGCCTGCGCAGCCCCATCCCGACACCCCCGATCTCGACCTGATGCTGGCGCGGGTCCAGAACGAGCTGTTCGATCTGGGCGCCGACCTGTCGACGCCGCCCCGGGCCGACGAGGCGCCGGGCTCGGTGCTGCGCATTCTCGACAGCCAGGTGGCGCGGCTGGAGGGCGAGATCGACGCGCTGAATGCAGCCCTGCCGCCGCTCGCTTCCTTTGTCCTGCCGGGCGGGACGCCGGCGGCCGCGGCCCTGCACCTGGCCCGCACCGTCTGCCGTCGCGCCGAGCGCGACGCCGTGCGCCTGGTCGAAGCCGGCGAGCCGGTCAGCGGCCCGGCGATGCGCTATCTCAACCGGCTCTCGGACCTGCTGTTCGTCGCCGCACGCTTTGCCAATGACCGTGGCGCCGCCGAGGTGTTCTGGAAATCCGGGGCCACGCGCTAGGGTTTGGGAGGCGCAGGCGCCCGCCGGCCGATGGCGGCCATGGCCTCGGCGCGGGCCTTGGGGTCGGCGATCACCCGGCCGGTGAGGTCGGAGATCAGCACCGGCTGGGCGCAGACCCGTTGCGAGTGGTCCCACCAGCGATGGGCGTCGTTGCACCTTTCCTGCGGCCAGGCCCAGCCCACGGTCCAGACCAGGATGCCCAGGTTGGCGACGGCGAAGATGCCCAGGAAGATCAGCTTCAGGCGGTCGATGGTCGGGTTCATGCGACGATTTTACCGGATCGAGTGGCCGCTTGGCTAGCTGCGTCGCGGCGTGCGGATATTTGCAAACCGCGCGGGAACCGCTATTGCCCGCTCTGCCCTGTTTCCCACAGCAAAGTTGAGGCGCTAGCAACCCATGAAGGTGTTGGTCCCGGTCAAGCGGGTGATCGATTATAACGTCAAGGCCCGGGTGAAGCCCGACCAGACAGGCGTCGACCTCGCCAATGTGAAGATGTCGATGAATCCGTTCTGCGAGATCGCCGTCGAAGAGGCCGTGCGCCTGCGCGAGAAGGGTGTCGCCACCGAGGTCGTCGCCATCTCCATCGGCCCGCCCCAGGCCAGCGAGACCCTGCGCACGGCGCTGGCCATGGGCGCCGACCGGGCGATCCTGGTGCAGACCACGGAGGACCTGGAGCCGCTGGCCGTCGCCAAGGTGCTGGCCGCGATCATCGGCCGCGAAAGCCCCGACCTGGTGGTGATGGGCAAGCAGGCGATCGACGGCGACAACAACGCGACCGGCCAGATGCTGGCGACCCTGCTCGATTGGCCGCAGGCGACCTTCGCCTCGGCGATCGAGGTGGCCGGCGGCAAGGCCAAGGTGACCCGCGAAGTCGATGGCGGCCTGCAGACCCTGGAGATCGACCTGCCGGGCATCGTCACCGCCGACCTGCGGCTGAACGAGCCCCGCTATGCCAGCCTGCCCAACATCATGAAGGCCAAGAAGAAGGAGCTCGCCATCGAGGAGCTCGCTTCGCTCGGCGTCGACACGGCGCCGCGGCTGAAGGTGGTCAAGGTGACCGAGCCCGCCAAGCGCGCCGGCGGCGTCAAGGTGGAAACCGCCGCCGATCTGGTGGCCAAGCTGAAGACCGAAGCGGGGGTGCTCTGATGGCCGTTCTTGTCATCGCCGACCACGACAACGCCCACCTGCGCGACACCACCGAAAAGACCGTGACCGCGGCGCTGCAGCTGTCGGCCGACGTGGACCTGCTGGTCGCCGGCCAGGGCTGCAAGGCCGTGGCCGACGCCGGCGCCAAGATCACCGGCGTGCGCAAGGTGCTGCTGGCCGAAAGCGCCGAGCTGGGCGAGGGCCTGGCCGAAAGCATGGAAGCCCTCGTTGTTCCCCTGATGGCCGACTACGACGCGGTGCTGACGCCGGCGACCAGCCAGGGCAAGAATTTCAGCCCGCGGATCGCCGCCCGGCTGGACGTGGCGCAGATCTCCGAGATCGTCGAGGTCATCGACGCCTCGACCTTCGTGCGCCCGATCTATGCCGGCAACGCGCTGGAAACGGTACAGTCCTCCGACGCCAAGAAGGTGATCACCGTGCGGCCCACCGTCTTCAAGGCGGCGGCGGACGGCGGCTCGGCGAAGGTGGAGACCATTCCCGCCCCGGCCAAGCCCGCAAAGACCCACTTCGTCGACCAGAAGCTGGTGAAGTCGGCGCGCCCCGAGCTCTCCGGCGCCAAGATCGTGGTCTCCGGCGGTCGCGCCATGGGCTCGGCCGAAGAGTTCCAGAAGGTGATCGAGCCGCTGGCCGACAAGCTGGGCGCCGCGGTTGGCGCCAGTCGCGCCGCCGTCGATGCCGGCTACGCCCCCAACGACTATCAGGTCGGCCAGACCGGCAAGGTGGTGGCGCCCGAACTCTACATCGCCATCGGCATCTCCGGCGCTATCCAACATTTGGCCGGCATGAAGGACTCCAAGGTGATCGTGGCGATCAACAAGGACGCCGACGCGCCAATTTTCCAGGTCGCCGACTACGGCCTGGTCGCCGACTACAAGACGGCCGTGCCGGACCTGATGGCCGCCCTGACAGCCGCGGGGAAGTAAGCGGGGCGACTGCGGGAAAACAGGTCATGATCGGCCTGTTGGACATCGTCTCCCTGCGGCGCGACCGGCCGGATCTCGGTCTGTCTGCGGGTTCCGAAGGCGCGGTCGTGCATGTTCACGATGGGGCCTACGAAGTCGAATTTGTGGGCGTCGATGGGCGTACAGCGCTGTTGGCGGCGGTTCCGGCCGCAGATGTGGCGCTCGCAGGCGGTCCGATGGCTTAGCTGGCCGGCCGGCGAGGTCAGCGGCGCTGACGACGCCCACTGCGGCGCCACGCTGCGGCGCAGCAAAAGCTTGCGGCAGTACGGCGCCGCCATGTTAGAAAGCTGACACAAACTTGGCCGCCCGCCGATTTCCCTGGGGAACGAAGGCGCGGCCGCTCAGCTGAGGCTTATGCGGAATGGTTCAGATCAAGTCGGTCGGCGTCATCGGCGCGGGCCAGATGGGGACCGGCATCGCCCATGTGGTGGCGCTGGGCGGCTATCAGGTGCTGCTGCATGACGTCAGCGCCGAGCGGATCGACGCCGGGCTGGAGATGATCCACCGCAACATGACCCGCCAGGTGGTGCGCGGCATCATCGACCAGGCAGCGATGGACTCAGCGCTTGCGCGGATCACCGCGGCGCCGGAGCTGCAGACCATCGGGTCGACCGACCTGGCCATCGAGGCGGCCACCGAGAACGAAGAGACCAAGAAAACCATTTTCAAGGCGCTCGGGCCGCACCTGTCTGCCTCCACCCTGCTGGCCTCCAACACCTCGTCGATCTCGATCACCCGGCTGGCCGCCGCCACCGATCGGCCGGACCGGTTCATCGGCCTGCACTTCATGAACCCGGCGCCGCTGATGAAGCTGGTGGAGATCATCCGCGGCATCGCCACCGGTCCCGACACCTACGAGACCGCGGTGAAGTTCGCCCAGTCGCTGGGCAAGACCACCTCCAACGCCGAGGATTTTCCGGCCTTCATCGTCAACCGCATCCTGGTGCCGATGATCAACGAAGCGATCTACACCCTCTACGAAGGCGTCGGCACGGTGGAGGCCATCGACACCGCCATGAAGCTGGGCGCCAACCACCCGATGGGGCCGCTGGAGCTCGGCGATTTCATCGGCCTGGACACCGTGCTGTCGATCATGAACGTGCTCTACGAGGGCCTCGCGGACTCGAAGTACCGGCCCTGTCCGCTGCTGGTGAAATACGTCGAAGCCGGCTGGCTCGGCCGCAAGGCCAACCGCGGCTTCTACGACTACCGCGGCGAAGTTCCGGTCCCCACGCGGTAGACCTCCGCTCTCTCGGCTTCGCCTGGGTTGAGGAGTTTCCGGGGTTAAGGTGACACTGTATGAAATAGATTCCGCATCGATCAGGCGGAGCGGAGCAGATAGGCTATTTCTTACAGTGTCACCTTAACCGAGGTCTATCCCGAAGAATTCGCCCCCGACCGGCTAGGCGCCTGGGTGGAATGGTGGATCCCGGTGGAGGGGTAGGCGCGCCCTCCTCTGCTAGGTCAGGCCATCATAGATCGCGTGCGCGACCGCCCGCCACGGGGCGGTGTCATAGAGCGCCGCCTCGGCGATCTGCTCGCCGATCAAGCCTGAACCTGCCCACAGGTACGCCGGATGCACCCTTCCAACGACCATCCGGTCTCGGAGCATGGCCAGGAGGATGAGCGCCACCAGCGGGAGCAGGGCGAACACGATCTCGGGCCTGGGGACGTCGGGAAAATAATGCCGAAACCGAAACCACGCCGGCCAGACCACGAGCACGCTGGCCAGCAGCATCAGGCGCTTGTGCGTCTCCGGCCGGGCGCGCAGGGCCACGGCCGCCGTGACTAGGCCCAGGAACGTCGCCATCGAGGTGCAGACCCCGACCAGGTTGGAAACCGCAGGCTCGCCGAGCCCGGCTGCGAGATCCTTCCGGGTCGCGTAGATCCCCACCGCCAGCCCTGTGGCCGCCAGAGCCAAGGCAATCGCCGCCCCTACGGCCCCTAAACGCCTGTGCAACCCGTAGCATCCGTGCCGGATCAGGGACGGCTGAACCACGAACAAAAACACCCAGGAAAACGCCAGTATCCCGTGGATGAAGACGACCGGCGGCGCGTGGAATCGCCCGTGACTCAGCGGCCAGAAAAACGTCTTGGCGAACCCGGCCACCGCCGCACTCAGCACGATCAGCGCCACGACGATATAGAATCTCGTGCGTGCCGGTCCGCTGTTTACGCTCGCCATCCGTCCAACGTCCGCCCCTCAACGCGACCCAAGTTTGCTGGAGTCGGCGCACCGATCAAGGAGGGCTTGGGGGTCGCGGCTGGGACCTGAGCGCAACGCGACACAGGCGCGACCTACCGCCGCGGAGCCCGCCCGTTAATCATTCGACTTGCACCGCCGGGGCGGCGGATACTGGGCGAGTGATTCGGATGGCGGGACCATGCGACGGCTGACGCTCGCGCTGCTCTGCGCAACCTACCTGTGCCTCTCGTTGATCGTTTCGCTGACCCTGTGGCGCAACGGCGGCGGGTGGGGCGCGGGCGTGGCCGCCCTGGTGGGCGGGCTGGGGCTGTGCTTTGCCTTCCACGGCCTGATCGAGCGTGCCCTGGAGACCGGCGCGATCAAGGGCGACGTCGAGGCGGTGCGCGAGGCGCACGCGATCCTGCTTGGCCAGGTGGAGGCGCTCGACGCCCGGGTCAGCGAGATTTTCGACGCCGTCGCCGACGACGCGCAGCGGTCCGTGGCGCTGGTCGATGAGGTCCACATGCTGGAGGATCTGGTCGAGCGCATGCGCCTTCGGCTCGACGATCCGAGCGAGGCGCCGGCCTTTCCGCCCCGCCTGGGCCGCGAACCCGGCCAGGCCCCGGCCCTTCTGGAGACGGTGCGCCAGGCCCTGGCCGAGAACCGTGTCGACCTCTTCCTGCAGCCGATCGTCGGCCTGCCGCAGCGCAAGACCCAGTTCTACGAGAGCTTCACGCGGCTGCGCGACGACAGCGGCCGGGTGCTGATGCCGGCGGAATATCTCAGCGTCGCCGAGCCCGGCGGCCTGGTCACCGCCATCGACAACCTGCTGCTGTTCCGCTGCGTGCAGATCGTGCGGCG
>JANXXA010000170.1 GCA_025350885.1 Phenylobacterium sp. | reverse complement strand
CGAAACGGCCCGCCAGCAGCCCGATGGCGGCGCTTTCCACATAGCCTTCGACGCCGGTCACCTGGCCCGCGAAGCGCATCCGCTTGTCTGCCTTCAGCCGCAGCACCCCGTCCAGCACCCGGGGGCTGTTCAGGAAGGTGTTGCGGTGCAGGCCGCCGAGCCGGGCGAACACCGCCTTCTCCAGGCCGGGGATCATCCGGAAGATCTCGGTCTGGGCGCCGTGCTTCAGCTTGGTCTGGAAGCCGACCATGTTCCACAGGGTCCCCAGGGCATTGTCCTGGCGGAGCTGGACCACCGCCCAGGCCTTGGTCTGCGGGTCATGTTCGTTGGTCAGGCCGACCGGTTTCATCGGCCCGTGGCGCAACGTCTCGCGGCCGCGTTCGGCCATCACCTCGATCGGCAGGCAGCCGTCAAAATAGGGGACGTGCTCCCAGTCCTTGAACTCCGACTTCGGCCCCGCCAGCAGCGCGTCGATGAAAGCCTCGTACTGGGCCTTGTCCATCGGGCAGTTGATGTAGGCCGCAGCGTCCCCGCCAGGGCCCTCCTTGTCATAGCGCGACTGGCGCCAGGCCACGCCCATATCGACGCTGTCCACGTGAACGATGGGGGCGATGGCGTCGAAGAACGACAGCTCATCCTCGCCGGTCAGCTCAAGAATGGCCGCCGCCAGGGCCGGGGAGGTCAGCGGTCCGGTGGCGACGATCACGCTCGACCAGTCAGCGGGCGGCAGGCCGGCGACCTCCTCACGGGCGATGGTCACCAGGGGATGGGCCTCCAGCCGCTCGGTGACGGCGTGGGCGAACCCGTCGCGGTCCACGGCCAGCGCCCCGCCGGCCGGCACCTGATGGGCGTCCCCACAGGCCAGGATGAGCGAGCCCAGCGCGCGCATCTCGGCGTGCAACAGGCCCACGGCATTGCCGGTCCAGTCGTCGGCCCGGAACGAGTTGGAACAGACCAGCTCGGCCAGCCGGTCGGTGTGATGGGCGTCGGTGCCGCGGACCGGGCGCATCTCGTGCAGCACCACCGGCACACCGGCCTCGGCGACCTGCCAGGCCGCTTCGGAGCCGGCCAGACCACCGCCCACCACGTGCACCGGCTCGGCGTCGTGAGAATTTGCAGAATTCGCGCGCGTCATGCGTGGCGAACTAGCAACGATCCGCCGAGATTGCGAGCAGGGCCTTGCACGCGACATGGCCCGGTCGCACCTTGCATCCAAAGGGGAGCCTGACTCGTTCCAGCAAGGCTAAGTCGGGCCTTCGAAGTTGAGTCGGGTCTGGGATCGAAAATGTCGGGGTTCAAGCCTTCAGATGCCGCGTTTGAAGGGTTCCGGATCACCCGGGAAAATCCACGGGCCTTTGGGGCCTGGGTCGGGGTCTCGCTGCTGATCAGTGTCCTGGGCGCGATCGTCACCGTGCTGATGCCGGTTGAGGTGCGCCACGGGCTGGAGACCCTGCGCGCGGACGAGACGCCGGACGCGGCAAAGCTCGTCGACGCCCTGATCGCCGTCGCCCCGATCCTGGTCCTGGGCCTGGCGGTCCAGTGCATTATGGCCGCGGCCGTCTATCGGCTGATCCTGCGCCACGACGACACCCCGTTCGGCTACCTGCGACTGGGCGCCGACGAACTCCGGCTGATGGCGCTGACGCTGATCTATGTCGTGCTGATCATCGGCCTGCTGGTCGGGGTGACCCTGGGCGCGGCGATGATCGCCGGGCTGGCGGCCATCGGCGGTCAGACGGCGGCGATCTTCCTGGGCGGCGTGGCGGAGCTGTTCTCGCTGGGCATGGTGGTCTTCGTGCTGGTGCGGCTGTCGCTGGCGCCGGTGGCGACCTTCGCGGAGCGACGCCTGGCGGTGTTCGAGTCTTGGTCGCTGACCCGGGGGCATTTCTGGCGGCTGTTCGGCGCCTATGCCCTGGCGCTGGCCTGTATCGCCGTGGTCGGGTTCCTGGCGCTGGTGGTGTTCACCGGTATTGCCGGCGTGGTGCTGCTGATGACCGGCCGCCAGCTCTCCGATCTCGCCGCGATCTTCTCGCCCGACGAGACCTCCTTCCGCACCTATTTCAACCTCGGCCTGATCGCCTACATGATCATCGGCAGTGTGTTCAGCGCCCTCTACTATGCCGTGATCGCCGCCCCCGGTGCGGTGGCCTACCGGCATCTGCACGGCCCACAGCCCGGTCGACCCCTGACAGCCCAGACCGAGGCCGGCTGATCGCCGGCGCCCCGATCAGCAGCTTCTCCCCGGGCGACGCGGCGCTGGAGGGGTTTCAGGTAATCGCCCGACACTGGCGGGTGGTGGTCGGCTGGGCGGCCTTCAACCTGCTGGCCATGGTTGCCATGGTTACGGCGACGGTGATCGTGCTGGTATTGCTCGATGCGGTCGGCGGGGCGAGCGGGCGCCCGCAGCTGGCCGGTCAGGTGGGCGGCGCCATCGCGGCCCTGGGTTATGGCGTGACGCAGATTGTCATCGTCACCGGGCTCTTCCGGTTGATGCTGCGTCCGATGGAGCCTGTGTTTCTGCATCTGCGGCTGGGTCGGACCGAGCTTCGGGCGTTCACGGGCTTTCTGGCACCGGCGGTGGCGCTGGCGCCCCTGGCCTTCGCCCTCGCGCTTGGCGTCGGCGCCGTGGGCGCGTGGTCCCTGCCGCTGGCGATCCTACTCGCCGCCGCCGGAGCCGCCGGCCTGCTCGCCGTCGCCCTGCGGTTCGCCCTGGTTCCGGTGATCGGCTTCGTGGAGGGCGGCGTGCCGATGGCGGCCGCCTGGCGGATCACCCGGGGGCAGTCGTGGCGCCTGCTGGGCATGGCGTTGCTGGTCGCGAGCCTGCTGGCGGTGATCGGCGCGGCGATCTGGCTGGCGCTGTTCTCGCTGGGCGGCCTCTTGACCGGATTCGACGACCTGGGGCTGTCCGGCGCCGAGAGCCTGGCCGCTCACCCGGGCCGCTACGCCCTGCAGATCGTCGCCGAGCTGGTGCTGGCGCCAGTGTTCGTGGTGATCGCCCAGGCGCCGTTCGTCGCGGTCTACCGGGCGCTGAAAAATCCTGCCTAGGCCGTCGCGCTCGGCCGGGCCGAGGCGCGGTCGTGCCAGGCTTTCAGGTTGGCGTATTCCGGCTCCAGCGGCAGGCCGATCCAGCCGGCGAAGTCGAGGGTGGTCAACAGGCAGATATCGGCCATCGAATAGGTCTCGCCGGTCAGCCAGGTCCGGCCCTCCAGTTCGCGATCCAGGTATTTCTGCGCCCCCTTGAATGTCTCCTTGTTGCTTTCCCCGAAATCCTTGAACTGGGTCAGCAGCGCCGCCGTGCGCGGGTGGGCGTGGCGCCAGAAGTTGCCCACCGGCGTCATCGTCGTGAACTCCACGCGCCGCACCCACATGTCGACCAGGGCCTTCTCCACCGGCGTCGTCCCGAACAGCGGCGGGTCCGGCTGGATCTCGTCGAAGTAGCGGCACATGGCCACGGTCTCGGCGATCACCGTCCCGTCGTCGAGCTCCAGGGCGGGTACCTGGCCCAGGGTGTTCTTGGCGCGGAACTCCGGAGACTTGTGCTCGCGCTTCATCATGTCGACCCGCGTCTCGGGCATGAACATAAACCAATCCACTGACATTAACAAGTTCTTTTCAAGTTTGATTCGATGTTCTTGTGCGGAAGATTATAAGGAATTGTTCTCACTATGTAGCGGGAAAATACCAATCCGTATAATATTTGTGGTACGTAACCACCACTACCCGTTGGGCAGTGACTCCGGGGACCATCATCGGTACTCAAAATTCTTTGCCACGTCGATATTTTGGTACGGTTACGAACGCGGAAGTTTAGTGACACTCAGAATAATTTAATTCGTGACGTGTCAGTCCCGGTCGCCTAGGTCGAGAC
>JANXXA010000161.1 GCA_025350885.1 Phenylobacterium sp. | reverse complement strand
TGGAACACCCCGATGACCTGATCGCCGATCTCGAACAGGCGCTGGACGCGGTGTGATGGCGGGCGTTTCCGTCTGGGACCCCCATGCGCTGAACGGAAAACTGCCACGTCCGGACCGCACGGTGGACGTCCTGGTGATCGGCGCGGGGCCGGCCGGAATCGCGGCGGCTATCGAAGCGGCGAAGCTGGGAGCCCAGGTGCTGCTGGTGGACGAGAACCCGGTTTCCGCCAGCCTGATGGGCCTGGATACGCCGCTCTATTTCGGCGGTCGCATGACGCCGGCCGTGCAGCGGCAGGGGCGGATGATCGAACAGCTGCTGGCAGCCAGTCCCGATCTGGAGATCGCCATGGAGATGGGCGTCGAGGTGGCGCTCGGAACCTGCGCCTGGGGCGCGTTTGTCAACGGGCCGGGGCTGGGGACGCTGCCCGGACCCGTGGTCGGGCTGGCCGACGAGGACCGCGCCTGGATGGTCGGCTTTCGCAAGCTGATCCTGGCCACCGGCGCCCGGGACGTCGCCCTGTCCTTCGCCGGCTGGGATCAGCCTGGGGTGATGGGGGCCAATGGCCTGGCCGCGTTGCTGGGGCGGTATGATGCATTTTCGGGTCGCCGGATCGTGGTGCTGGGGTCGGACGATCTGGGCCTGGAGACCGCGCGGCTCGCCCTGGACCGGGGCCTTGAGGTCGCCGCCATCGTCGAGGTTCGCGAGGCTTTGCAGGGCCGTGCGGCGGCCGCGGCGGATCTGCGCGCGCGCGGGGTCGAGATTCTCATCGGCCAAGTGATCCATCGCGCCCACGGCGGCCTCGACGGGGTGCAGCGGGTCGATGTCGGCCCGGCGAACGGAGCCGTCCGGTCGATCGATTGCGACACCGTCTGTCTGGCGGTGGGTCTGGCGCCGGCGGTGGAACTGTTGAACGTTCTGGGTGGGGCCCTGAGCCTGGACAGCGCCCGGGGCGGCCATGCCCCGGTCTCGCCGGACGGCGTGACCACCTCGCTGCCGGACATCTACGTCGCCGGCGACTGTGCGGGGCTGGCGGGAACCGGAGCTGACGGCGTCGCGCGCGCGACCGCGCAGGGCGTGGCGGCGGCGCGGACCGCGCTGGGCCAGGCGGCGGCGCGGCTGGCGGACGCTCCGGCGCGCGCCAGCCTCGGATACCAGCTGGACTGGATGCGGGCGTTGATCGGCGTCTCCGACGACGAGGTGATCGTCTGTCAGTGCGAGGCGGTCACGCGCGGTGACCTGCTCGGCGTCCAACCGCCGCGCTATCTCGACCGGTCGCAGCGGATGGTCGCGCGCGACCTTCACAGCCTGAACGCCGACGGGCCGGTCAACCAGGACCAGATCAAACGCCTGACGCGGGCCTGCATGGGCGCGTGCCAGGCGCGACGCTGCCGTGAACAGGTGGCGCTCATCCTGGCGCTGGCCACTCAATCGCCAGCCGACGCGATCCCGCTGGCCGGTTTCCGGGCGCCGGTGCGGCCGCTGCCGCTGAAGGTGTTGGCCGACTGGGACGAAGGCGCGGCGATGGGCGAGGGCTGGGACGTCTGGTTCGGCATTCCCAGCCAATGGGTTCCGTACCAGGACATCGGCTCGGATCGCGAGGCCATGCATATCGCGGTCCTGGGCGGCGACATGCACCTGTGACGCGCCGCCGATGAGTTCTTTTTCCTCCAAGGGCGCCTCGGTGGTGATCATCGGCGGCGGGGTCACGGGCCTCAGCGCCGGCTGGCATCTGGCGCGGGCCGGCTGCGACGTGCTGGTCATCGACAAGGGGATCGTCGGCTGGGAGGCTTCGGGCCGCAACGGCGGCGGCGCCTCGCACTATCACAGCCCGCTGTTCGCCGAGGAGCAGCGCCTCTGGCCGCAGATGGATGAGCTGCTGGGCTATCCGACGGAGTATCGTCGCGAACGGGTGATCGTCGCCCTGACGCAAGCCCAGCTGACGCACTACCACTACATGGCCGCGATGTTCAACGAGCTGGGCTATGCCGCTGAGCACCTGGACGCCCGCCAGGCCATCGCCATGGCGCCCCTGGTCAGCGACGCCTGCCTGGGCGGCATCCACCTGAAGTTCGGCGGTCAGGCCAATCCCCAGCGCACCGTCCAGGCCTATGCCTGGGCCCTGCAGGATCACGGGGGTCGCATCGTCCAGCATGCCGCGGTGACGGGACTGGCGATGACCGGCGGGCGAGTGACCGGGGTGAAGACGACCCTGGGCGACTTCGGCTGCGATGTGGCGGTGGTGGCCGCCGGGCCGCAGACCGGGCGTCTGCTGGAACAGGTCGGAGTTCATCTGCCGTTGGCGGCCGCGCGCGCCGAAATGATCGTCACCGAGCCCGCGCCGTTGATGCCCATCGGCGGCGTGGACGGCAACGGGCTCTATGGCCGCCAGACCCTGCGCGGCAACCTCGCCTATGGCGGCGGACCGCACGAGTGGATCGAGGTCGGCGAGATCGGTCCGAAGGTCCGACCGACCACGCCGCTGATGCGCAACCTGGCCAGGCGGGTGGCCGAACTGTTGCCCAAGGCCGCGCACCTGCGGGTGATCCGCAGCTGGGCCGGCGTGATCGAGACCACGCCGGACGGCCGCCCGGTGATCGATCGCCTGACGTCGCCCGACAATGTCGTGGTGGCGACGATGTCCGGCGTGGGGTTCGGGCTGTCGCCGGCCAGCGGCCACGCCATCGCCGACCTGGTGCTGGAAGGCCGCTGCACCTTCGCCGACATCGACAAGCTGGGGATCGGGCGTTTCGCCGACCTGCCGGCGGACTGGCGGGCCGAGCGCGGCTGGACGTCGGTCAGCGCGCCGGTATAGGCGCGGCGTCTCTCAACCCGTGAGGTTGCCTATCCCCTGACATCGAGGCCGCGCGCCACCGACGTCCAGTAGGCGAACAGGTCGTGGGCGAAACTCGGCGCGACATAGGCATCGACCTGATCCTTCGCGATGACGTCGAAGCGCACAGCCATATGTTCGATCACCGTGCCGGCGACCGAGCCTGGCCGAAACTCGGCGGCTTCGGCGTCGAACACGCCGCCGTGGGTCAGCAGGATGCGCCAGTCACGGCCGCGGATCGCACAGCGCACTGCCGCGCCGGAAATGTCGGTGACCGCGCCGTCATCGCCGGCGATTTCCGCCAGGCACGCCTCAAGGTCCTTGTGCTCGGTTAGCGGCGCGCGGATCATCCAGGTGTCGGGTTCGCGCCAGATGATCCGGGAAGACCCCGCCGAAACCGCCTGTCCAGCACCTGGAAGGTCGGCGCCGAACGCGTGCTTGAATCGCGCTCGCGCCGCTCGCGGCTCCGCCCAGAGCTCAAGTCGCAGCAGCGCCTCAGGAGGCGCGGCGTGAAATCTCGGAGCGTCAGTCACGATAGCGCTCCCCTTGCGGATCATAGAACAAGGGCTGGACAACCCGCACACCGGCGCTGCGACCCCGGGTCGGGGACCATGCGGTGAGCGGCTCGCCCAGCCGGGCATGGCCGTCGCGCAGCAGCCCAAGCGCCACGAAACCCTCGCCGATCACCCGCACGCCGCCCGCCGTGACGTGACCCTCGGCAGCGCCCGGCGCCTGGCGCACGAGCATCGAACCCTCGGGGATCGGTTGCGCGGACTCCAGGCCGACCAGCTGCTGGCGGCCCGCCTGCGCCTGGAGCGCCGGCCGCTGGAGAGCCGCAGCGCCGACGAACCCCCGGGCCGGGTTCATCATCCGGTGCAGGCCGAGATCGTAGGGCGTCGTCCGGCCGTCGATCTCGCCGCCGACCACCACGTGGCCCTTTTCGATGCGCAGGATTTCCAGCGCCTCGAGTCCGTAGGCGCAGCCGCCCAGGCCGACCCCGGCCTCGGCGACGAGGGCCCAGACAGCCGCGGCCTCGGGGTTGCGCACATAGATCTCGAACGCCCGCTCGCCGGAGTAGCTGGCGGCCAGGATCAGGACATCGACGCCGCCGATCACCGACCGGTCGGCGGACATGTGGCGGGGAATATCCAGCTCGGGCGCGAGCGCGGCGATCAACGACCTGGCCCCGGGACCGGCCACGGCGACCCCGGCCCAGTGTTCCTGGACGTTGGCGACGGCCGCCTTCAGCTGTGGCGCCAGGACTCGGCGGACATAGTCCAGGTGGTGGGCCATCCGGTCGGCCCCGCCTGTCGAGCTGGTCAGCAGATAGCGGTCCGCGCCGACCCGCCAGACCGTGCCGTCATCCATCACCATGCCGTCTTCGCGCAGCATGTAGGTGTAGCGCCCGCGCCCGACCGCCAGCTTGGCGACCGTGGTGGCGCACACCCGCTCCAAGAGGGCCGCGGCGTCCGGCCCGGCGACCTCGAACTTGCCCAGCGTGGAGACATCAACCCAGCCGAGCGCCGTGCGGACCGTGCGCGCCTCGCGCAGGGCGGCGGCGTGCAGGTTTTCCCCGGCCCGCGGATAGGCGCGTGGCCGCATCCAGTAGCCGACTGGCTGCCAGAGCGGATTGCCGGCGGCATGGGTCGCATAGAGCGCGGGCCGCCGGAGCGGGGCGACGTGGAACCCCTTGGCGTGTCCGGCCAGGACGCCCAGGGTCACCGGCGTGTAGGGCGGTCGAAAGGTCGTCAGCCCGACCTCGGGGATCGACCGGCCTTCGTTGGCGGCCAGTCGCGCCAGGCCAGCCATGTTGCTGGTCTTGCCCTGGTCGGTGGCCATGCCCAGTGTCGTGTAGCGCTTCAGGTGCTCCACGGAGCGGTAGCCCTCGCGCCAGGCCAGATCGACATCGGCCAGGGTCACATCGTTCTGGAAATCGACAAACACCCGCTTGGGATCGACGCCGTCGGGCGCAGCCAGGGCCGCCACCGCGTGGGATGGACCGGGGTAACGCTCGCTCACCTCAGGCGGTGACCCGGCGGGAGCGCCAGACGTCAGCGCCGCCGCCGCATTGGCCCCGGCGGCCCAGCCGTGCCGGATGACCTCGCCAAGGTCGTCCAATCCCGCGGCGGACCCGGTGCTGGACTGGTGTTGCCGCGCCTGGCCGGCGCGGAAGGCTCCGCTGATCGGATCCCAGTCGAGCGCGCCGCCGGCCTGCATGTGCAGATGGGCCACGGGGGAAAACCCGCCGGAGACCGCCAGCAGATCGCAGTCGAAGCTCAGTGTCTTGCCGCCCGCCCGTGCGGTGACCCGACGCAGGCCCTGAGCCCCGCCCTCCGCACGCAGGACCTGGGCTTCGAACCACACCGGGAACCGGGCCATCGCGTCGCGGACGATGGGCCGGTCGCAGGCCGGGCGCGAATCCAGGATGGCGGCGACCTGGCCGCCGGTGTCGGCGACCGCGAAGGCTGTGCGATAGGCGTCGTCGTGGCTGGTGGCGATCACTGTGCGGGCGCCCGGCAGCACCCCGAAGCGCCCGACATAGCCGCGGACCGCCTGGGCCAGCATCACACCCGGCCGGTCGTTGTGCTCAAACGGCAGCGGACGCTCGATTGCGCCGGTGGCCAGCACCACCTGTTCAGCCCGCACCCGCCACAGCCGCTGGGCCGGCGCATCGCCGGCGGGCGATTGACCCGGCTCGGTCAGGCGCTGGGCGACGGTGACGAGATCATCATCCCAGTACCCCACGGCGGTGGCCCGGGTGAGAATGCGGACCCCGCGCGCCGCCACGGTTCTGGTGGTCCGCGCGATCCACCGATCCGGCGTCGCCTCATCCAGACGAGCGGTCTCGCGCAGCAGGCCGCCGCCGAGCCGATCATCCTGCTCCACGAGCATGACCCTGGCGCCGGTCGACGAGGCCGAAAGCGCGGCGGCCAGGCCGGCAGGCCCGGCGCCCACCACCAGCACATCGCAGAACGCCGCCCGGTGATCGTAGGCGTCGGGGTCAGACTCGCGCGGCGGTCGCCCGAGGCCCGCGGCGTGGCGGATGAAGTGTTCGTAGATCTTCCACAGGTCCGGCTTGCCGAGGAACGCCTTGTAATAGAACCCGGCCGGGATGAACCGCCCAAAGGCGCCCAGCACGGCGCCTACGTCAAGCGCCAGCGACGGCCAGCGGTTCTGGCTGTGCGCGGTCAGGCCGTCGTAGAGGAACAGGTCCGTGGCCCGGGTGTTGGGTTCAAACCGACCGCCGACCCCCACCCCGACCAGGGCGCTTGGCTCCTCGACGCCCGCGGCGAGAAGGCCGCGCGGCCGATGATATTTGAAACTGCGTCCCAGAAGGCTGACGCCGTTGGCCAGCAGCGCCGAGGCCAGGGTGTCACCAGGATGGCCTTCGTACCGCGCGCCGTCGAAGGTGAAGGCCAGCATTTTCGACCGGTCGATCAGGCCACCGACGGGACGCCGCGAGCCGGTCATCCGCCCGCGTCCTGACGCGGCGCCCCGAGCGTTTCCACCGCCGCGATCTGGTGGGTCACGGTATGGCGATGAAGCCTGAGCCAGGCGCCGCAGCCGGCGGTGTGGCGCCACAGCTCCCACGACCAACCCTTGGGATTGTCCCGGGCGAACAGATGTTCGACGGCGGCGGCCGGTGTCGCATCCAGGGGCAGGATCGCGTCAAGCGCGCGCTCGAAGACGAACTCGGCCTGGGCCCGGCGGCCGCAATAGGGGCAGGCGATCCGCAGCATCTAGCGGTCCTGCGCCTTCGGCCCGGCGCCGGTCTCATCGATGGTCGCCCCACGCGCGAACCGGTCGAGGGAGAAGGGGGCGGCGATCTCGTGCGCCTCGCCCTTGGCCAGGTGGTGGGCAAACAGCCGGCCCGATCCGGGGGTGGCCTTGAAGCCGCCGTAGCACCAGCCGCCGTTCAGGTAGAGACCCTCGACCGGGGTTTCGCCGATGATCGGCGAGCCGTCGAAACTCATGTCGGTGGTGCCCGCCCAGCTGCGCAGCATCCGCAGCCGCGACAGGGCCGGAACCAGGGCGATCGCCTGGCTGGCGACCTCTTCCAGCCGCATGGGGACGCCCCGCTGCGAATAGGTCGGATAGAGATCCGGATCGCCGCCCAGCACGATCTCGCCCTTGTCGGACTGGCTGATGTAGCAGTGGATCGACTGGGACATGATGACGGTGTCGATCATCGGCTTGATCGGCTCGGAGACGAAGGCCTGCAAGAGGTGGCTCTCGATGGGCAGCTTCAGGCCGGCGAGTGCGGCGACCTGGCCGCTGTGCCCCGCCACGCAGATGCCGACCCGGTCGGCGCCGATGGCCCCCCGGGTCGTCTCGACGCCTTCGACGCGCCCGCCGCGGATCGAAAAGCCGGTGACCTCGCAGTTCTGGATGATGTCGACGCCCAGCGCGTCGGCGGCGCGGGCATAGCCCCAGGCGACGGCGTCGTGCCGCGCCGTGCCGCCTCGTCTCTGGATCAGGCCGCCCTGGACCGGAAACCGCGCGTCCGGCGACATGTCCAG
>JANXXA010000157.1 GCA_025350885.1 Phenylobacterium sp. | reverse complement strand
ATCGACCGTGTCCTTGTCGAGATCGGCCAGGATCGCCATCGCCGCCTTGGTCATGCGGCTTTCGGTGTAGCGCATGGCCGCCGGCGGATCGTTGTCCACCGAGCCGAAGTTCCCCTGCCCGTCGATCAGCAGCAGGCTCATGGAGAACGGCTGAGCCATGCGGACCAGGGTGTCGTAGATCGCCTGGTCGCCGTGTGGGTGATACTTGCCCATCACATCGCCGACGACACGGGCCGATTTCACGTAGGAGCGGTCGGGGGTGTGTCCCTGTTCGCCCATGGAAAACAGGATTCGACGGTGCACGGGCTTCAAGCCATCACGAACGTCAGGCAGCGCCCGGCTGACGATCACGCTCATGGCGTAGTCGAGATACGAACGCTTCAGCTCGTCTTCGATGGCGATAGGGGCAATGCCCCCGTGCCGGTCAGCCGGCGGAGTGGTGTTTTCGTCGGTCAAGGCGGGGATTTAGCCGTTGGAATCGGGCGAGTTACGTGAGGACCACTGTTAGCATTTCGAAGCCGCTGGCGCCAACTCTCGTGCGCGCGCACGCGCGCCCCTCGCGGGCAGGTCTGGAAATGCGGTGGCGGCCGCGTCGCAATCAACGGTGACCGGGCGCGCGCAGCGTCCTAAGAAGCCAGACGAAAGGAATTCGCCCATGCCGCTGCAGCCCGGCGAACCCGCGCCCTGGTTCACGGCGCCGACGCCTTCCAACCCGGAATACGTGTTCGACACCGCGGCCGGCCGGTACGTCCTGATGGTCTTCCTGCCGCGCGACGACGCGCCGGCCAGCGCCGCGGCCCTGCGGAGTCTGGCCGCACACCGCGCCCTGCTCGACGACGTCAAGTTGAGCGCCTTCGTTGTGGTGCGTGATCCGGCAACGGCGGCCACGGCGACGGACATGACCGGCCTGCGCTGGTTCCTGGATCTCGACGGTGCGGTAAGCCGGCTCTACGGCGCACTGGGCAAGGATGGCTCCGAAGCGCCGATGTGGCTGATCCTCGACCCGGCGCTGCGCGTGGTGGGTCGGGTGCAGCTGGGTAACCCGCGAATGATCTTCTCCGCACTTTCGCGGCTGGGCGCGCCAAGCGAGCACGCCGGTGTTCCGCTGCACGCCCCGATCCTGATCGCCCCGCGCATTTTTGAGCCCGAGCTGTGCGCGCGGCTCATCGCGCTGCACGAGGCCGATGGCGGGCGCTTTACCGGCGTCATGCGCGACCAGGGCGACCGTACAGTGGCGGTGATGGACGACCTGAAAAAGCGTCGTGATGTGCTGGTCGCCGACGAGGGCCTGCAGGCGACCCTGCGCGAACGTCTGGAGCGGCGGCTGTTCCCGCTGATCGCGCGCGCGCTGGGTTTCACCGCGACGCGCATCGAACGCTTCGTGGTGAGCTGCTACGACGCCGCCGACGGGGCAGTGTTCCACGCCCACCGCGACTCCACCACATTCGGCACGGCGCACCGCAAATTCGCCTGTTCGATCAATCTCAACGACGGCTTCGAGGGCGGTGATCTGCGCTTTGCTGAATACGGGCAGAAGACCTATCGCCCGCCACCGGGCGGGGCGGTGGTGTTTTCCTGCGCTCTGCTGCACGAAGCCACCCAAGTGACCGCGGGGCGGCGCTATGCCTTCCTGCCGTTCCTCTACGACGAGGCCGGCGCCGAGGTGCTGGCAGCCTATCAGCGGCGCGTCGGCGCCGGCGCGGAGCCCCCACTCTGATGCAAAGACCGACCTGGACGCCCTCCCTGCAGACTGGCGAGCCGGCGCCGTGGTTCGAGGCGGCCGCGCCGGGCAACCCGCACTATCATGTGAGCACCACCGCAGGGCGCTACGTGCTGTTGGGGTTCCTGCCGGATCCGGGCGCGGCGCGCCACGCCGCCCTGACCGCCCTGGCCGAGCACCGAGGTCATTTCGATGACCATCAGCTCTGCGCATTCCTGGTGGCGAGGGACGCGGTGGCCATCGATGCGGCCCGTCAGGAGCCGGGCGTACGATGGTTCTTCGACGCCGACGGTCGGGTCAGCCGACTTTACGGCGCCCTGGACGGCGATCAGGCCCGACCCCACTGGCTGCTGCTGGATCCGATGCTGAGGGTGCTCGCGACGGCGACAATGGCCGAAACCGCGGATCTCTTCCAGCGGATCGCCACGCTGCCGTCCGTCGCCGAACACGCCGGCGTTGCGCTTTACGCCCCCGTCCTGATCGTGCCCCGAGTGTTCGAACCGCAGATCTGCGAGCGACTGATCGCGCTGTACCAGGCCAACGGCGGGAGCCCGTCGGGCGTTATGCGCGACGTGGACGGTCGAACGATCGGCGTGCTCGACGGGTTCAAACGCCGGCGCGATGTGACCATCGAAGACGAAGGATTTCGGGCCGAACTCCTGTCACGCCTCAGCCGGCGCCTCGTGCCGCAGATCGCCAAGGTCTATCAGTTCCGGACCACGCGTATCGAGCGCTACATCGTAGCCTGTTATGACGCCGCCGACGGAGGGTTCTTTCGCCCTCACCGCGACAATGAGACCCTGGCGACCCAGCACCGCAGGTTCGCGGTCTCGATCAACCTCAACGCCGAGGATTTTGAAGGCGGCGACCTGCGTTTTCCAGAGTTCGGACCGCGCACCTATCGCCCGCCCACTGGCGGCGCCGTTGTCTTCGCCTGCGGCCTGCTGCACGAGGCGACCCCGGTCACCCGCGGCCGCCGCTACGCCTTCCTGCCGTTTCTCTATGACGAGGCGGGTCAGGTGTTGCGTGACGCCAACGCCGCGGCCCGGGCGTGAGGCCTGGGCCTTGAGCTTGCCCAGCCCGGCCCCCAACTCCGCCGCATTCGCGTGGTGTTCTGTAAGTCGATGAAACGTTCCATCTCGCTGCTGATCGCTCATCTGCTGGCCGTCCCGGCCCTGGCGCTACCGGGCTCAGCCTCCGCGCAGACCGGCGTGACACCGGGCTATTGGGAGACCACCAATCAGGTCCTCTCGCCGTTCCCGACCCGCAAGGTCGAGAAACGGTGCATCAGGCCGGCCGACGTCGCCAAGTTCATGCAGGGACCGAGCAATCACATCTACACCTGCACCTATCCGACGCGGGACATTGCCGGCGGCAGGATCCGCCTCGCCGGCAGCTGCAAAACCCGCGACGGCAAGCCGGTGTCGGTTACCGGACGGGGCGCCTACACCGGCGACACCTTCCAGGTCGATGCCAATATCCAGACGCGGATCGGCGGTTTCACCTTGCCGGTGCACGCGCGCACGACGGCGCGGCGCCTGGGCGATGACTGCCCGGCGGACCCGGACTTAAGTCGCGACTAAAACGGAATCTCGTCGTCCAGGTCGGCGGAGAACTCCTCGCGCGGCGCTGAGTTCTGCGCCCGGGGGGCCGAAGAAAAGCCGCCGCTGTGGCCGCCGCCTTCCCCTTGCTCGGCGTTGTCGCCACGCCCGTCCAGCATGGTCAGTTCGCCGCGAAACTTCTGCAGCACGATCTCGGTGGAGAATTTCTCCACCCCGGACTGGTCGGCCCATTTGCGGGTCTGGATCGCACCTTCGATATAGACCTTGGCGCCCTTGCGCAGATACTGCTCGCAGACCTTCACGATGTTCTCGTTGAACACCACGACCCGGTGCCACTCGGTCTTTTCCTTGCGCTCGCCGGAGCTGCGGTCCCGCCAGGTCTCAGACGTCGCCACCCGAAGATTCGCGACGCGGTCGCCCGAGGTTAGGGACCGGATCTCGGGATCGGCCCCGAGGTTGCCGATGAGAATGACCTTGTTCACCATGTGTGCTCTCCTTTGAGGTTGGGTCTACCCGACTACTTCTTCGCCTTGGCCTTGCGGGCGAGCGGCACCTTGGCC
>JANXXA010000124.1 GCA_025350885.1 Phenylobacterium sp. | reverse complement strand
GAAGAGCGGCTGACCTTCGACCTGCAGCCGGAGCTGGCGCGGCGGATGGGCTATGGCGACCGTGGCGACGCGCCCGCCGTCGAGCGTTTCATGCGGCGCTATTTCCTGATCGCCAAGGAAGTCGGCGCCCTGACCCGGGTGTTCGCCGCCAAGCTGGAGGCCGAACGGGTCAAGGTCGCGCCGCGCGGCATCTCGCGGCTGCTGCCGGCGCGGCGACCCAAACGCAAGCCACTCGACGAACCGGGCTTCCACGAGATCGGCGGCAGGCTGAATATCGACGGCCCGCAGATTTTCGAGTCCGATCCGGTGAACCTGCTGCGGCTGTTCAAGATCGCCGACGAGCGAAACCTCGACCTGCACCCCGACGCCTTCACCGCCGCCACGCGGGCGGTCAGCCTGATCACGTCTGCCGTGCGAAGAGATCGTCACGCGGCAGGGGTGTTCCTGTCGATCCTGGCCCATGGCCGCGACCCGCAGCGCACCCTGACGCTGATGACCGACGCCAATGTGCTGGGCCGCTACCTGCCGGAATTCGGGCGGATCGTCGCCCAGATGCAGTTCAACATGTACCACTCCTACACGGTGGACGAGCACACCCTGCGGGCTGTGGGCGTGATCGCCGACATTGACGCCGGGCGGTTCGCCGAGGACCATCCGCTGGCCACCGCCATCATGCCGCTGATCGTTGATCGCGAGGCGCTCTACCTGGCCATGCTGCTGCACGACACCGGCAAGGGCGGGGCCGGCGGCCAGGAACTGGCCGGAGCGCGGGCGGCGCGTTCGGCCTGCGAGCGACTGGGTCTCCAGCGCGCCAAGATCGAGCTGGTGGCCTGGCTGGTCGAACACCATCTGGTGATGAGCGACACCGCCCAGAAGCGCGACATCTCCGACCCGCGCACGGTCACCGACTTCGCCGCCGTGGTGGAGACGCCGGAGCGCCTGCGCCTGTTGCTGGTGCTCACCGTGGCCGACATCCGCGCCGTGGGGCCCGGGGTCTGGAACGGCTGGAAGGGGCAGCTAATGCGCGAGCTCTACGGCGCCACGGAGGCGGTGTTCCGTGGTGGGCGGGGCTCGGACTCCGCCGCGGCGCTGAAGCGCTATCACGAAAACGCCGCCTATGACGCCCGGGTGCGCGTGGCCAAGGCCGACCCCGCTTCGGAAGCCTGGGCCGACGCCATGGAAGACGCCTACTTCTCCGCCTTCACCGAGGCCGAGGTGCTGGCCCATGCCGCCCTGTCGCGCCGCGCCGGCGACGGTGACGGGCAGGAGGGCGCCGCGGCCGAGGGCCGGGTGCGGGCCGACCGCAACGCCGCCGAGGTGGTGGTGGCCGCCACCGACCGCCAGCGTCTATTTGTCGACCTTGCCGGAGCGATCACAGGGGCCGGAGCCAATGTCGTCGGCGCGCGGGTGTTCACCTCGCGCACGGGCCAGGCCCTGGACGTCTTCTACGTGCAGGACGCGACCGGCCAGCCCTATGGCTTGGACAATGCGCGTGCGCTGACCCGGCTAGTCGCCACGCTGGAGGCCGCCGCCCGGGGTGAGCCGACGCCGCAGGAACCGCGCCGCGCCGCCGACCTCGGACGGGCCGCCGCCTTCTCGATCACGCCGGCGGTGATGCTCGACAACGACGCTTCGGAAACCTCGACCGTGGTGGAAGCCTCGGGCCGCGACCGGCCGGGGCTGCTGGCCGCCCTGGCGCGAACCCTCGCCGACGCCGGGCTGCAGGTGCTGTCGGCGCACATCGACGGCTATGGCGAACGCGCGGTGGACGCCTTCTATGTGATCGGCCCGGACGGCGGCAAGCTGTCCGATGCGCGCAAGGGCAACGCGCTGAAATCGGCCCTGCTGGGCGCCCTGCACGATCCCGACCAGGAAGACGGCCGCCGCGGCACCCTGCAGCGGGCCAGAGCCAGCATCGCGCGCTAGACCCCGTCCACCGGACCGCGTTGCGGCGGGCGGAAGAAGGCGGCCAGCAGCAGGACGGCAAGCGCCGCCATGCCGGTGGGGACCATGAACAGACTGCGGTAGTCTACCGTGCCGGCGGCGTCGGTCCAATGGGCGATCAGGCTCGGAAACAGGAAGCTCGCGCCGACGTTGCCGATGCCCAGGATCAACAAGTTGAACAGCCCCTGGGCCGACGCGCGGACATCCTTGGGGAACGTCGCGTCGACGAAAATATAGACCGTGGCGAAGAAGAAGGCGTAGCAGACGCCGTGCAGCAGCTGCACCGCCACGATCACCGGCACGCTGTCGGCAAAGAAGGCGAAGACCGCAAAACGTACGGCGTGGCCAAGGATGCCCACGATCATGGTGGTCTTCCAGCCTAGCCGGACGAGCACGCTGCCCAGGATCAGCATGGTCACGATCTCGGCCAGCTGGCCCAGGCTGAGCACGATCATCGACAGGTTGCCGGCGATGCCCACGCGGTGGGTCAGGAAGTTATCAGCCATCACGAAATAGCCGTTGTGGATCACGCTATCGATGAAGGTGACGAGAAACAGCACGCCCACGAACGGCACGCCCAGAAGCTTGATCGCCTCGCGCCAGGCCAGGGGATCGGCGGCTTGGGGCTCACCCGCCCGGGCGTTGCGCCTGGGCGGTGTGTGCGGCAGCGTCAGGCTGTAGGCGGCCAGCGCAAACGAGACGATCGCCGCGACCAGGAAGATCCAGCGCACCTGCGAAGCGTCGGCCTTGGCGCCCAGCAGGAAGACGAATGGCCAGCTCACCAGCACCCAGCCGACCGTGCCCCCCATGCGGACGGCGCCGAAGTCCTTGGCCGGGTCCTTCAGGTTGGCGAAGGCGATGGCGTTGGAGACCGAGAGCGTTGGCACATAGAGCAGGCTGAAGATCAGATAGGCCCCGAAGAACGGCCAGAAGCTGGTCAGAAAGGCGCAGGCCGCCAACGCCAGGCCGCTCAAGGCATGGCTGCCGGCCATGAACCGCTCGGCGGCGAACCGTCTGTCGGCGAACTGGTTGGCGAAGAAGATCCCGGCCACCGAGGCGATCCCCCAGGCGCTGCCGACCAGTGACTGCTGCCAGGGCGAAAACCCCAGCATGCCCATGTACGGGAACAGCTTCGGCGCCCAGGCGCCCCAGACCGCCAGCTGCAGCACCATCATCAGAAAAAGCCGCGTCCGGACCGTCATCTTCGCCTCCCCTGGCGCCCGTCTCAACGCCCCGCTTGGCCTATCGATTACACAGATGACGCCCGGGCGCACCTGTCAGGATCGGACCGACGGCTGCCTCGCCTCCTGGCGCGGTTTGACCTCTCACGCCACCGGCGCCAAGTTCGCGGAAAGTCAGTGGGTCGCGGGAGATTGAAGGGCATGGCGCAGGCAAACGAGGCGCCGCCTGCTTTGCGCATCGGCTTCGTCGGCTCGGGCTTTATCGCCAAGTTCCACGCCAAGAGCTTCCAGGCTGTCCGCCATGCCCAGATCACCGGCGTCTACAGCCCGACGCCGGCGAACCGCGATGCACTGGTCACGGCGGTCAACGACGCCGAGCTTGGACCCTGCCGGGCGCATGCTGATCTGGAGAGCCTGCTGGTCGCCGACGACGTCGATGCGATCTGGCTGCTGGCGCCCAATGACAGGCGGCTGGAAATCATGCGAGCGATCCATGCGGCGGTGAAATCCGGCCGCTCCAAGGTCCGCGCCATCGCCTGCGAGAAGCCGCTCGGCCGCACCCTGGCCGAAGCCCGCGAGGTGTTGCGGCTGGCCCAGGACGCGGGTCTGGCCCACGGCTATCTGGAGAACCAGGTGTTCTCCACCGCCGTCGAGCGCGGCAAGGAGATCATCTGGCGGCGCGCGGTGCCTGCGTCGGGCCGCCCCTATCTGGCCCGCGCCGCCGAGGAACATTCCGGTCCGCACGAGCCGTGGTTCTGGCAGGGATCGCGCCAGGGCGGCGGGGTGATGAGCGACATGATGTGCCACTCCGTCGAGGTCGGCCGGTTCCTGCTCACCGCGCCCGATGCGCCCCGCGCCAGCCTGACGGTCAAGTCGGTGCAGGGCTCGGTCGCCCATCTGAAATGGACTCAAGACCGCTATGCAAAGGCGCTTGCCAAGGACTTCCCGGGCGTCCGGATGCAGGCCCGGCCGGTCGAGGACTTCGCGCGGGCCACCCTCACGCTCGAGGACGAAACCGGCCAGGAGCTGATCGTCGAGGCGTCCACGTCCTGGTCCTATGTGGGACCGGGCCTGCGGATTGACCTGGCGTTGCTGGGCCCGGAATACGCCATGGAATTCTCGTCGCTGAACCCCAGCCTGAAGGTCTTCCTGTCCCGCGCGATCACCGGCGGGACGGGTGAGGATCTGGTGGAAAAGCAGAACGCCGAACAGGGCCAGATGCCGATCGTCGAGGACGAGGCGGGAACCTACGGCTATACGGCTGAGAACCGGCACATGGTCGACTGCTTCCGCCATGGCAGGACGCCCATCGAAACCTTCGAGGACGGCGTCGAGGTGACCAAGATCGTCATGGCGCTCTACAAGTCCGCCGAGACCGGCCAGGTGGTCCGCCTGCCCGACGACGACCTGGAAACCTACGTGCCGGTCCCCGCCCGCGAAGGATGAGCTGATGGCCGTGGCTGAACCTTATGACGTAATCATTGTCGGCTCCGGGGCCGGCGGCGGGATGAGCGCCTATCACCTCACCAAGTCGGGGCTGAAGGTCTTGATGCTGGAGGCCGGACGCCACTACGACCCGGCGGCCGAGACCCCGATGTTCAATACCAACGCCGAGGCGCCCTTGCGCGGGGTCGGCACCCCGGACAAGCCCTTCGGCTTCTACGACGCCACCGTCGATGGCGGCTGGCAGGTGCCAGACGAGCCCTACACGGTGGCGGAAGGGTCGGAGCCCTTCATCTGGTGGCGGCCGCGGATGCTGGGCGGGCGCACCAACCACTGGGGCCGCATCGCGCTCAGGTTCGGGCCGCTCGACTTCAAGCCCAAGACCCGCGACGGCCTGGGCTACGACTGGCCCATCGCCTACGAAGACGTGGCGCCCTGGTACGACAAGACCGAGAAGCTGATCGGGGTCTCCGGCGCGGCGGCCGCGCGGAACCTCCTGAACACGCCCGACTCGCCCCCGGGTTGCCTGATGGAATCGGCCCCGCCCCGCGCCTTCGAGATCTTCTACGCGCGCGCCTTCAAGGCCATGGGCATCCCGGTGATCCCGATGCACGGCGCGGTGGTCACCGGCCAGATGGAAGGCCGCAACACCTGCGTCTTCGCCACCCCCTGCGGCCGCGGCTGCGCCATCGGCGCGAACTTCCAGTCGACCACCGTGCTGCTGCCGCCGGCCATGGCGACGGGCAATCTGAAGATCATCACCAACGCGCTGGTCTACGGCGTCGACCTCGACAAAGCCGGCAAGGCCAAGGGCGTATCCTACGTCGACCGCAGGACCGGCGAGCACCATTCGGTGAGGGCGAAGTCGGTCGTCCTGGCCGCCGGTTCCGGCGAGACGGCGCGCATCCTGCTCAACTCCAAGAGCTCGCTTTTCCCCAACGGGCTCTGCAACACCCACGGCATGGTCGGCCGCTACCTGATGGACAGCGTCGGCACCGGCGTTACCGGCCGCTTCCCGGCCATGGAGGGCCTGCCGCCCACCAACGACGACGGCCAGGGCACCCAGCACACCTACATTCCCTGGTGGGGCTATGAACAGCAGAAGGCGCTGGGCTTCGCCCGCGGCTACCACATTGAGATCGGCGGCGGCCGGCACATGCCGTCCATGGGCATGGCGGGCCTGCTGCGCGATGACGACACCAGCGTCGGCGACGACCTGCGCGCAACGCTGCGCCACCGCTTCGGCTCGACCATCGGCTTCGATGGCCGTGGCGAGATGATCCCCAACGATGACTGCTACTGCGAGATTGACCCGACCGCCAAGGACAAGTGGGGCATCCCGGTGCTGAGATTCCACTGGAAGTGGGGCGAGCACGAGACCAACCAGGCCGCCCACGCGGTCAAGACCTTCCTGGAGGTGATCGACAGGCTGGGCGGCAAACCCGAGGGCCACGTGGAAACTGACGGGCGCAAGGCGATCTCCAAGGGCGGCGAGATGATCCACGAGATCGGCACCGCGCGCATGGGCCACAACGACGCCGACTCGGTGGTCAACCAGTACGGCCAGAGCTGGGCGGTCAAGAACCTCTTCGTCATGGACGGGGCGACCATGGTCTCCAGCCCCGACAAGAACCCGACGCTGAGCATCCTGGCGCTGGCCTGGCGCTCTGCCGACAACCTGGCGACGCTGGCCAGACAGGGGGCCCTATGAGCGATCAGATCCCGCAAGCCTACGTCTCGAAGATCGACCGTCGCACGGCGCTGACCTGGATCGGGGTGGTCGGCGCGGCCACGGCCGTCGGCGCGGGCGTGGTGGTCTATGGCCCCAAGACTGGCGGCCAGCCCAGCACGCGCGGATATGGCACCGACCCGAAGCTCGCCAAGCCGGAGCCCGCGCCCTGGTCGCGGATCATGGTCCCCGCGCAGCTGCAGACCGCGGCCATCCTGGCCGACTTCATCCTGCCGGCGAGCGGGGCCGCGCCTTCCGCCAGCGCACTGGGCGTGCCCGATTTCATCGACGAATGGGTGAGCGCGCCCTATCCGGACCAGCTCCGCGACCGGCCGATCATCATGAACGGCCTGAACGCCCTGGTGCTCAAGGCGGGCGCGGCCGAGCGGGCTGCGGCGCTCGCCGCCCTGCCGGGTTCAGGCGACCCGGCGACCCATGCTTTCTGGAAGAAATTCCGGCGGCTGACGATCGGCGCCTACTACACCACCGAGGCCGGGTTCAAGGACATCGGCTACATCGGCAATGTCGCGCGCGCCTCGGACCCAGGCCCCTCGGACGAGGTCAAGGCGGCGGTGGAACAGCAACTGCAGAAACTTGGCCTCTAGGAAAACCTGATGAAAGCCCTGGCCCTTGCGCTGACCCTCACCGTCCTGGCCGGCGGCCCCCTGGCTGCCGAGCGACCGACGGCCGCGCCCGCGCCCAACACCCTGACGGCGACCGAGAAGGCCGATGGCTGGCGGCTGCTGTTCGACGGCGCGACCACCGCCGGCTGGAAGGGCTTCAAATCCCCCGCGCCTGACGCCGGCTGGCGCGTCAGGGACGGCGCGCTCAGCCCCGATCCGAAGACGTCGAAGGACTTGGTCACTAAGGGCTCTTACGAGAATTTCGAGCTCAGTTTCGAGTGGAAGATCGCGCCGAAGGGCAATTCCGGGGTGATGTTCCATGTGATCGAGGTCGGCGACGAGACCTATCAGAGCGGGCCGGAGTACCAGGTTCTCGACAACGCCCACGGCGAGCCGCCGCTGCAGCGGGCGGGCGGCCTCTATGCCCTCTACGCCCCGACCACGGACGCAACCCGGCCGCCGGGCGAGTTCAACCAGGGCCGCATCGTCGTCGATCACGGCCACGTCCAGCACTGGCTGAACGGGGTGAAGGTCGCCGACTACGAAATCGGCTCGGCCGACTTCAAGGCGCGCGCGGCGGCCTCGAAGTTCAGGCAGTGGCCGCAGTTCGCCTCCGGCCGGACCGGCGCCATCGCGCTGCAATGCCACGGCAATGAGGTGGCGTTCCGCAACCTCAAGATCCGGCTGCTGAAATAGGGCCGCGCCCTACAGCTCGATGAAGGCTTCGAACCCGCCGAAGATCATCCGCTTGCCGTCGAACGGCATGGCCGAGGGATCCTGGGGGAGGCGCGGATCGGCCATCACCTTGGCCATGATCGCATCGCGCTCGGCCCGCGAGCGGTAGGTCACCCAGGAAAACACCACGACCTCGTCCGCCTTGGCCTGCACCGCGCGCGGAAACGAAGTCAGCTCGCCCATCGGCACGTCGTCGGCAAGGCACTCCACATAGGAGAGCGCGCCATGCTCCATCCAGACGTCGCCGGCCAGCTTGGCGAAGGTCTTGTAGGCCTCGATGTTGGCCTTTGGCAGTGCGATCAGGAACCCGTCGACATAGGCCATGAGGCCCTCCATCTGTTTGCTGTCGATCCAAGGACGTCCCGGCGCGTCCCGATCCGACAGGGCCAATTTGCATCGCGCGCCGAGCGCCGTCGCGCGCTAGTTTGCCGCCTCCCGTGAGTCGCCCGACGCCCCGAGACCCCGTGACCGAAGCAAAACCCGCCGCACCGGTGAAGAAGGCCCCGGGCATGCTGCGCTCGTCGGCGATCTATGCGGCCCTGACCCTGGTCAGCCGGGTCATGGGCCTGGCCCGCGACCTGGTGATCACCGCCAAACTGGGCGGCAGCGCCAACATCGCCGGCGACGCCTACTATACCGCCCTGGCCTTTCCGAACCTGTTCCGCCGGATGTTCGTCGAAGGCGCCTTCGCCGCGGCCTTCGTCCCGGACTACGCCAAGCGGCTGGCGTCCGAAGGTGCCGAGGCCGCCGACCGTTTCGCCGCCGATGCGCTGGCCACCATGGCCGCGGCGACCGTCGCCATCACCGTGGCCTGCCAGCTGACCATGCCGTGGCTGATGCGGGTCTATTCCTACGGCTTCCTGGCCGATCCGGCGAAGTTCAAGCTGGCGGTGATCCTCACCCAGATCACCATGCCCTACCTGCCCTGCATGGTGATCGCGGGCCTGTTCTCCGGTGTGCTCACCGCGCGCGGCCGCTTCATCATCTATGGTTTCTATCCGACCATCCTGAACGTGGTGATGCTGGCTGCGGTGCTGCCGCAGCACGACCCGACACGGGCCGCCTACGCCGCCTCGGGCGGGGTGATCGTCGCCGGGATTTCTCAAGGCGCGCTCTGCTGGTGGGGCGCGCATCGCAGCGGCGCGCGCATCCATCCGCGGCATCTGAAGCTGACACCGGAGATCCAGGGCCTGCTGCGTCGCATGGTTCCCGGCGTTCTCGCTTCGAGCGCCACCCAGATCAACATCTTCATCTCCGCCATGCTGGCCTCCAGCGTGCCGGGGATGCGGGTGTGGCTGAACATCGCCGAGCGGTTCTACCAGCTGCCTTTGAGCCTGGTGGGCGTGGCGATCGGGGTGGCCCTGCTGCCCAGGCTTTCGACGGCGCTGCACAAGCACGACGGCTCAGACGCGCAAGCCGCCATGGACCAGGCCATTGTCTTTGCCCTGGCGCTCAGCTTTCCGGCGGCGGCGGCCCTGATGGCCATGCCGGGCTACCTGGTCGAGGGGCTGTTTACGCAAGGCGCCTTCACGGTCAGCGATGCGCGGGCCTCGGCCGCCCTGCTGTTCCACTACGGCTGGGGATTGCCGGCCTTTGTGCTGATCAAGATCCTGCAGCCGGCCTTCTTCGCTCGTGGCGACACACGCCGGCCCATGAACTATTCGCTGCTCTCGGTGGCGGTGAACGTGGCGCTGGGGATCATCCTGTTCAAGACCATCGGCTTCCAGGGCATCGCGCTCGCCACCGCGGCGGCGTCCTGGCTGACCGTCGCGCAGATGGTCGTGTGGCTTTGGACAACGAAGACCTGGCGCCCGTCGGCCAGGGCCAGGGGCAAGATGGTCCGGGTGGGCCTGTCCTCGGCGGCCCTGGGCGGGGCGCTGGCGTTGGCCGCCCAGGCCCGTCCGATCCTGGAATCGCCGTTCGCGGGCGCGCACCTGGGACCGCTGCACGCCAAGGAGATCACCATCCTGCTGCTCAGCCTGGCGGGCGCGGCGCTCTATCCCGTGCTGCTGTTCGCCTTCGGGGGCGTGACGCCGGCGGAGGCGCGCGCCGCGCTGCAGCGACGCCGGGGCGACGTCAGCGTCGAGACGCCCGATCAGCCTTGACGGGTCACGTCCTCAAGCCTCAGAAGCCTGATCCGATGACCGACCCAGCTCCCGCCCCCTTTACCGGCAAACCGCGCGTGCTCTCCGGCGTGCAGCCGTCCGGCGACCTGCACCTGGGCAACTACCTCGGCGCGCTGGTGAAATTCGCCCGCCTGCAGCACGAGACAGAGACCTTCATCTTCGTGGCCGATCTGCACGCCATCACCGCCTGGCAGGACCCGGGCAAGCTGAAACAGCAGGTGCGCGAGATCGCCGCGGCCTATCTGGCCACCGGCCTGGACCCCAAGGTCGCCACCATCTTCGCCCAGTCGGCGGTGCCGGCGCATGCCGAGCTCGCCTGGGTGTTCAACTGCGTGGCCCGCCTGGGCTGGCTCGACCGGATGACCCAGTTCAAGGACAAGGCCGGCAAGCACAAGGAGCGCGAGAGCGTCGGGCTCTACACCTATCCGGTGCTGCAGGCGGCCGACATCCTGATCTACAAGGCCACCCACGTGCCGGTGGGGGAAGACCAGCGCCAGCATCTGGAGCTCACCCGCGACATTGCCGCCAAGTTCAACCACGACTTCGGCGTCGAGGGCTTCTTCCCCCTGCCCGAGGCGCTGACGCAAGGGCCGGGCGCGCGGATCATGTCCCTGCGCGACGGGACGGTGAAGATGTCCAAGTCCGACCCTTCGGACAATTCACGGATCAACCTCACCGACGACGCCGACGCGATCAGCCAGAAAATCCGCAAGGCCCGCACCGACGCCGACGTCCTGCCGGAACGGCTCGAAGACCTGGCCGGGCGCGCCGAGGCGTTGAACCTGGTGGGCGTCTACGCCGCGCTCTCCGGCCGCGAGGCGCAGGACGTGCTCAGCGAGTTCGCCGGCCAGGGCTTCGGGGCGTTCAAGCCGAAGCTCGCCGACCTGGCGGTCTCGGTGATGGCGCCGATCGGCGAGGCGATGCGCCGGCTGCTGGCCGACCCCGCGGAGATCGACCGGACCCTGAGCGCCGGCGCCGAACGCGCACGCGAAGTGGCTGCCCCGACGCTGGCCGAGGTCAAGCGCATCGTCGGCTACTGGGCGGGCTGAGCTTGCGCGCGCGCTGAAGCTCGGCCACCGTCCCCCGATGAGCCAGCGCAAGTTCCTGGTCGTCGCCGACGACACGCCGGAATATCAGGCGGCGCTGCGCTTTGCCTGCCGCCGTGCACGGTCCACGGGCGGCCATGTGGCCCTGCTTCGGGTCATCGAGCCGGAATATTTCGAGCACTGGTCCGGCGTGCGCGAGGAGATCGAGCGCCAGGCCCGCGAGGAGGCCGAGGCGATCCTCCAGACCTCCGCGGCGCTGGTGCTGGCCGAGACCGGCCAGGCGCCGGAATTCCTGATCAAGCACGCCGACAGCGTCCGCGCCGCCCTGCGCCAGGTGATCGGCGAGGACCCCGATATCAAGATCCTGGTGCTGGCCGCCGCCGTCGGCGGGCGCGGCCCCGGCCCGCTGGTGGCCTCGCTCGCCAAGGAAGGCGTCAGCTGGGGCGGCCGCAAGGTGCCGGTCACCCTGGTC
>JANXXA010000548.1 GCA_025350885.1 Phenylobacterium sp. | reverse complement strand
TACGGTGGCGCAGACGATGGGCAAGCGGGCCGCCGTCGCCATCCGGGTCAATCCGGATGTGGAGGCTGGCGGCCACGCCAAGATCTCCACCGGCAAGGCGGACAACAAGTTCGGCGTCTCGCTCAGCCAGGCCGAACGGCTCTACGCCAACGCCGCCAACATGGCCGGCGTGCGACCGGTGGGCGTCACCTGTCACATTGGCAGCCAGATCACCGACTTGGCCCCCCTGGAAACGGCGTTCGGCAAGATGCGGGCCCTGGTCGAACGGCTGCGCGGCGAGGGCCTGAGCGTCGAGCGCCTGGACCTGGGCGGCGGCCTGGGCGCACCCTATTTCAACCAGCCGACCCCGCCGGCCCCGGCTGATTACGCCGCGATGATCGCCCGGGTCATGGCCGGGCTGACCGACATCCAGTTCGCCTTCGAGCCCGGCCGGATGATCGCCGCCAACGCCGGCGTGCTGGTGGCGCGCGTGCTGCACATCAACACCCGCCCTGACGGCCGCAGGTTCCTGGTGCTGGACGCGGCGATGAACGACCTGCTCAGGCCGGCCATGTACGACGCCTATCACGACATCCGGCCGGTCAAGCCGCGCGAGGGCGAACTCAGCGCCTACGATGTGGTCGGCCCGATCTGCGAGACCGGCGACACCTTCACCCGCGACCGGCTGCTGGCGCCGCTGGAGGCCGGTGACCTGGTGGCCTTCATGACCGCCGGGGCCTATGGCGCGGCGATGTCCAGCGAATACAACTCCCGCCTGCTGGCCCCTGAGGTGCTGGTCAAGGGTGACCGGTTCGCCGTGGTCCGCCCGCGCCCGACCTATGAGGACATGCTGGCCCGCGAACAGTCCGCGCCGTGGCTCTAGTCATCCAGCCGGGCCTGGATCGATGCGCGCAGGCTCGGCAGCACCTCGGCGGCGAACCAGGGGTTGCGGGTCATCCAGCCCCGGCTTCGCCAGGAGGGGTGCGGTAGAGGCATCTGGTCCGGGCCGAAGGCCGCGAAACCCCGCACCGCCTCGGTGAGCGTCAACCGCCGGGCGCCGGCCAGATAGCGCGCCTGGGCATAGCCGCCGACCAACAGGGTGAGCCGATCCGGCGGCAGCACGGCGAGCACACGGTCATGCCAGAGCGGCGCGCATTCGGCGCGAGGCGGCAGGTCGCCGCTGGCGCCCGTCCCCGGATAGCAGAAGCCCATCGGCATGAGCGCCACCTTGGCCGGATCGTAGAATTCGGCCGGCGAAAGCCCCGTCCAGCCGCGCAGCACGTCACCGCTGGCGTCGTTCCAGGGGATGCCGCTGGCATGCACCCGCGCGCCCGGCGCCTGGCCGATGATGAGGATGCGCGACGTTGCGCCGAACTGGATGATCGGGCGGGGGCCGAGCGCGAGACCGGCCGCGCAGACGGTGCAGGCGCCGATCTCCCGCGTCAGCGTCTCGATGGTCGTGTGGAACGGCTCCACGGGCGTCCTTTCGCGGTGCGCCGCCGGCCGGCCGCCTAAAGGTCCGCGCAGGTGCTCATGCTGACCGGGGCGTGGTCCGTTCGGGTCCAGCCGGAGGCGCTTTTGGCGAATTCGGCGGACTTGGCGCCGCGCTGCGCCTGTTTGAATTTGTCGTCGAAGCCGTTCCAGCTGATCGCGGCCACCACGCGGCCGGTGACACCCTTGGCCTGGTCGGCGGGCGTGACCGTGCGCTGCGCCTTGCAGGCGACCTCGAAGTCGACGCAGGTCTGACCCTCGACCTTGCTCCGGCACAGCGGGTCACGGGCGATGATTTCGCCCCGCCACTTGAGAATTTCGCCATCCAGTCCGGCGAACTGGTCCGCCGGTCCGCCGCCCTTCCCGGCCGGGCCGCACCCGCCGAGGATCATCAGGGCCGCCAGGGCCACCGCGCCGATCTTCAAGTCAGTCGCTCCCATTGAAACGTGTAACGCGGCGACCGCCACATGGCTGCGGCGGCGACTGCGCCGGTCCCCAGGGGAACCGGCGAGCTTGCCGATTGCCGTCCGCCCCGGCGCGCGTCCAGCAAAATCCGATCCGGGCGGCGATTTGACCTCGTCACCGGGCGAAATTGGTCAGGTCGCGCGCACCCCGACAGGCTCGTCAGAGAGGTCCAGGCGCTCCCGAGGGCGGATTTAGCTGCCGATCGTCGCTTCCATACTGACACACAAATAACGGCATTTGGCGAAGACTGACAGTAACTACAACGCTGTAACTCCTCCCGATGCGGGGTTGACGCATTTCACGCTCGAAGGAATTTGCTTCACAAACGGCTGGATACAGGCAGACTTCGATCCGTCGTCTGGACGTTTCACCGCCTGCCACAAAGGCGGGGCTCCGGATTCGGGAGGAAGAGATGAACCGCAAACACCTGTGCGCCGGTTCGGCGCTGACCCTTGTCATGATTTTAGGCGCGTCCCACGCGTCCGCTGCTGACGCCGCGCCGGCGGCGACGCCCAAGGTCAGCGAGGTTGTCGTCACCGGCTCCTACATACTTGGCACGCCGAAGACCGCCGCGCTGCCGGTCGACGTGGTGACGCAGGAGATGTTGAAGAGGCAGGGCGCGCCGTCTGTCGTCGAAGTCATCAAGCAGCTTCCGGAGTCTTCCGGCGTGATCGGCGAATCGAACCAGTTCGTCGCCGGCGGCCGCGGCCAGGGCCTGTACGGCGTCTCGACCGTCAACCTGAGGGGCCTGGGCCCCGAACGGACGCTTAGCCTGTTCAACGGTCACCGCCTGCCGCTCGCGTTCGCCTTCGCGCCTGACCTCAACATGTTGCCGCTATCGGCTATCGGCCGGGTTGAGGTGCTGAAGGACGGCGCGGCCGCCACCTATGGGTCGGACGCCATCGGCGGGGTGGTGAACTTCATCACCAAGCGCACCTTCGAGGGCCTGGAGGTCGGCGGCGACTATCGCCAGATCGACGGATCCAAGGGCGGCGACTACACGGCCAACCTCACCTGGGGAAAGGTTGGGGACAACTGGGATGCGCTCATCTCAGGCGGCTATCAGCACCGTTCGGAACTGCCGGTGCTGGGCAAGGACTTTGCCCACAGGGCCTATGACCAAAACCCCGAGGGTGGCTGGACCGGCGGCGGAAACCCGGAAGCCTTCATCCCGGCCACGGCGACGGGCCTGCCGTTCCTCGGCGCCGGCGCCGGACGGCTCGACCTCGGTTGCACCGCGCTCGGCGGGCAGCTGACCACGGCCAAGCCTGCGAACGCGCCTCCCCTGCTGCCCTGGGTGAGCTGCCGCGGACAATACTCGATCTGGGACGCTCTTGAGGAAAAGCAGGATAGCTATCAGCTGTTCGGTCAGCTCAACTGGAAGATCGCCGACCATCACGAGCTGCATCTCGACGCGGCCTACGGCTACACCAACCTGCCGTTTTTCAAGTCGTCGCCCTCCTATGTGACCACCCGGCCCGTGCCCGGGGCGGTGCTGCCGGCCGGGTTCCCCGTGCTCACCGTCGCCGGACCGCCGGCCTCGTCGCTGTTCTACTTCGTGCCGGCGACCAACCCGGGCTTCGCCGCCTACCTGGCGGCCAATCCGGGGCAATTCCCCGCCGGCACCGGCGGCGCGCTGATGACCATCGGGACCTTCCGGCCGTACCTCACCGGGGGCAACCCGCTCTACAACTACGAACATGGAGTCGGCGGCCGCTACTGGCACGACCAGATCCTGCTGGACGCCGGCCTGAAGGGCGACGTCACTGACACCATCAAGTACGACGTGAATTTCAGCTACGGCCGCTACAAGTCCTATTCCGAAGGGCGTGACAGCCTGACGGACCGGCTGGAGTTGGCCTTGCGCGGCCTGGGCGGTCCGGGCTGCGACTACAAGACGGGCACGCCGGGCGTCGGTGGCTGCCAGTGGCTGAACCCGTTCTCCAACGCCATCCCGGGCGCGCCGAACCGCGGACTGACCAATCCCGGCTTCGTGCCCGCGCTGGCGAACACCGCAGCGCTCGCCGACTGGATCATGCCCGTCCAGTCGGCCAAGACGGATTTCCAGGAATACGAATTCAATGCCGTGCTTTCGGGCAAGATCCCCTGGTGGAGCCTGCCGGGCGGCGACATCAAATGGGCCGGCGGCTTCCAGTGGCGGCACAACAGCTACGTCACCGACTACAGCCAGTTTGCCAACGAACTGACCTCGCCATGCTCGAATTCGGTCCCGCCCGTCGGGGTCAATGACTGCATCTTCCCGTCGAACCCCAACCCGGCGGTC
>JANXXA010000554.1 GCA_025350885.1 Phenylobacterium sp. | reverse complement strand
TGACCGTCGCCGAGCCCGGCGGCCTGGTCACCGCCATCGACAACCTGCTGCTGTTCCGCTGCGTGCAGATCGTGCGGCGGCTGGCCAAGCAGGACCGCAAAATCGGCATCTTCTGCAATGTCTCCATGGCCAGCCTCGCCGACGAGAGCTTTTTCCCGCGGTTTCTCGAGCTGCTGACCGTCAACCAGGACCTGGCCGGCGCGCTGATCTTCGAATTCGGCCAGCAGGCGTTCGACGCGCGGGGCTCGGTGGAAGCCCGCAGCATGGGCAAGCTCGCCGAACTCGGCTTCCGCTTCAGTCTCGACAAGCTGACCGACCTCGATCTCGACCTGCAGGATCTCGCGCGCTCCGACGTGAAGTTCATCAAGGTCGGCGCCCAGCTGTTGCTTGAGGAACTGACCGAACGCGACGACCGGCTGGTGCTGCGCTCTCTCCCTGACCTCGCCGCCGAGGATTTCACCGCGCTCACCCGCCGTTACGGCGTCAGTGTCATCGCCGAGAAGGTCGAGACCGAACGCCAGGTGGTCGATATCCTGGAGCTCAACATCGACCTGGGTCAGGGCCACCTGTTCGGCGAGCCCCGGGCGATCAAGGAAGCCGTGCTCAGCGAAGCCGGCCCCCCGCCGCCGGCGCCCGTCCTGCGCCCGCGGTTCCCGCGCCGCGCGGCGTACGGGTAGCATTGACCGCGGCCAGACGTCCCGTTACCGCCCGGCGATGACCGCTCCGCAGTTGGCCGCCGGCCTTTCCCAGATCGCCGACCGCTACGACGTCCTGCTGTGCGACGTCTGGGGGGTGATCCACAACGGCCGCGAGAGCTTTCCGGCGGCCTGCGCGGCGCTTGCGCGGTTCAAGGCGCAACGCGGGCCGGTGATCCTGATCTCCAATGCGCCACGTCCCTGCGGGCCGGTGATCGAGCAGCTGGACGGCCTGGGCGTGCCGCGCGGGTCCTGGTCGCGGGTGGTGACCTCCGGCGACGCCACGCGGCTGTTGCTGGCGCAGCGCTTGCCCGGTCCGGCCTGGAAGATCGGCCCGGATCGCGACGATGCGCTCTACGAGGGCCTCGACCTGCGGTTCTCCGACATGGACGCCGCCGCCTTCATCACCGTCACCGGCCCCTATGACGACGAGAACGACGAGCCCGGCGACTATCGCGAGCGCTTCATGGCCTGCATCGAGCGCGACCTCGAGATGATCTGCGCCAACCCCGACATCGTCGTGCAGCGCGGCGAGCAGCTGGTCTATTGCGGCGGCGCGCTCGCCCAGCTCTACGCCAGCCTGGGCGGGCGGGTGACCATGGCCGGCAAGCCCTATCCCGCGATCTATGAGCTGGCGTTGGCCGAGGCGGCCGGACGCCTGGCCGGCCCCCTCGACCCCGCCCGCATGCTCTGCATCGGCGACGGCCTGCCCACCGATGTGCGCGGCGCCAACGCGCGCGGGCTGGACGTGCTGTTCATCGCCAGCGGCATCCATGGCGCCGAAACCCTCGGCCCGGAGGGCCTGAACCTGGCCGCCGTCGAGGACCTGCTGCGCCAGGATGGGCTCAGCGCCACCTGGGCCATGGCCGACCTGGTCTGGTGACTTGCGGCTTTCCTGGCTAAGTGAGGGCCATGCTTGGGGAGCTATCGATGCAGGGTCTCTATTTCGACGAGCTGAGCCTGGGCCAGAGCGCCGAGACCAGCCAGGTGGTGGGCGCCGCCGACATCGAGGCGTTCGCCGCGGTCTCCGGCGACGTCAATCCGGTGCATCTGGACGAGGCCTACGCCAGGGCCACCCCGTTCGGCGGACGGATCGCCCATGGCATGCTGGCGGCGGCCTACATCTCCGCGGTGATCGGCAACCGGCTGCCCGGGCCGGGCGCGATCTATCTGTCGCAGTCGCTGCGCTTTCGCCGGCCGGTGAAGATCGGCGATCAGGTGACCGCCCGCGTGACGGTGAAAGCCCTGGATGCGGACAAGGGCCACGTCACCTTCGAGACCGTCTGCCTCGTCGCCGGCAAGACGGTGGTCGAGGGCGAGGCGCTGATCATGGTTCCGCGCCGGGGCGTCTCGGTCGGCGGATGAGGCGGCTTCGGGTGATCCGCGGCTGGCAGGACCTGTCGCCCGGCGACCGGGGCGCGGCGCTGGCCATGGGCAGCTTCGACGGGGTGCACCGCGGCCACCAGCGGGTGATCGCCCTGGCCGCCCGGGCGGCGGGCGAGATCGGCGCGCCGCTGGGGGTGATCACCTTCGACCCGCATCCGCGCGTCTATTTCCGCCCTGGCGAGCCGGCCTTCCGGCTGATGCAGCCCGACCAGCAGGCGCGCGCGCTGGAGGCCCTCGGCGTCGATATCCTCTACGTCCTGCCGTGGGACGCCGAGCTGGCCAACATGACCGACCGGGGGTTTGCCGCCCGCGTGCTGCACCACGGCCTGGGCGCGCGCCACGTGGCCGTCGGTTTCGACAACTCGTTCGGCAAGGACCGCACCGGAAGTCCGCAGACAATGCGCGCCTATGGCCAGGAACTGGGGTTCGGCGTCTCGGTGGCCGAGCCCGTGGAGGACGGGGCCGGCGAGAAATTCTCCTCGACCCATGTGCGCGAAGCCCTGCGCGAGGGCCGCCCCGGCGACGCCGCCGCCATCCTCGGCCGACCCTTCGCCGTCGAGGGCGCCGTGCAGCGCGGCCGCCAGCTTGGCCGCAAGCTGGGCTTTCCCACCGCCAATGTGGCGCTCGGCGACTATGTGATCCCCCGGTTCGGCGTCTACGCCACGCGCACCCGCCTGCCCGACGGCCGCCACGTCCCCGGCGTCGCCAACCTCGGCGTCAACCCGACCATCGAGGGCGTGCGGGTCCCGCTGTTGGAGGTCTGGCTCTTCGACTTCGACGAAGACATCTACGACCAGGTGATCGAGACCGACCTGGTGGCCTTCCTGCGGCCGGAGGAGAAGTTCGACGGGCTGGAGGCGATGACCTCCCAGGTGATGCGGGACGCGCAGGCGGCGCGAGATCTGCTGATGCCGGAGATGGAGTAGGCACCGTCACCTTAGGGGGGTCCATCTTCGACAGACAGAAGGATCGTCACCAACTCGACTGAGCCTTCTTTGATGGGGGACGCGAGAGCCGATCAATCTCCGCTGCGCAAAGGTCCGGACCACTAAAATCCGCGCGAATAGAGCCACATACCCAGTCGCGGGATTCCCCCGAAACAGAGCGCCAACGCCGCGCCCCCGGCCAGCGCATGAAGTCCGGCGACAGCCATTCGGCGATCTTCGAAAAATCCGAGCGCGGTCCAGAACTCAACGGCGGCGAACCCTATGAGGACAAGCGCAGCACAAATGAATATGGCGGCCCTGGCGACCCCCGATGGGAGCTGGGAGAGCGGCATCGCGAACCTCACGCGCTTCGCGGATTCCTCGCCTGCGCGTTGATATTCCGCTTCCGTGTACCAGGCGATGTTGCTGAAGCGCCCGTCCGCCTTCATGGCGGTATCAATTCTCCCCAACAGGTCTTCGTGGCCGATGTCGCCCGGAGTCGGCTCGTATCGCGTCATGTCTCTGCTGATGAGGATGATGCGGTCTCCGAGATCAGTCAGTCGAAACCAATACCGTCTCTTGCCGACACAGACGTCGAGCACCCAGCCGAGCTCCATCTCGCCTTCCGGCGCCGGGACATGAAACCCCATGTCCCGGAACATCCGCGCCATGGCCTCCACCACACTCAGGCCCGGATACCGGACGAAGCCGCGCTCGTCCTCGATGGAATCGTTTGGAAAATCAGCGCGGAACGCGGCGATGTCTCGAACACTCATGGCGGTCCGCCTCCCTCGGTTCGCCGCGCCACCCTACCCCCGTCCATGCCGCCCCCTGAGCCTGGAGGTTCAGCATCCGCCGGGAGAACCCATCGGGGTGAACCACAGGTGAGCGTGCATCGTCGTCTTATGATACCACATCCAGCATGTATCTGATGTATGTAGACGAGAGCGGCGATAGCGGACTCGAGAACTCGCCGACCGCCCATTTCGTCCTGTCGGGAATTATCGTCCACGAAAGCAAGTGGCGGGATCTACTCAATCATCTCATCGCATTCCGGCGAACGTTGAGGGCCGTCTATGGATTGCCGGTGCGTTCGGAAATCC
>JANXXA010000549.1 GCA_025350885.1 Phenylobacterium sp. | reverse complement strand
GGCCGCAGTTGCTGGCCACCGCCAGGTCGGCGATGGTGGTGTCCTCGGTCTCGCCGCTGCGGTGGCTCATCACGCTGGTGTAGGCGTTGCGGTGGGCCATATCGACGGCGTCGAGCGTTTCGGAGAGCGTGCCGATCTGGTTGACCTTGATCAGGATCGAATTGGCCAGGCCCTTGCCGATGCCCATGGCTAGGCGTTCCGGGTTGGTGACGAAGAGGTCGTCGCCGACCAGCTGGATCTTGCCGCCCAGCCGCTCGGTGAGCAGCTTCCAGCCTTCCAGGTCGTCCTCGGCGCAGCCGTCCTCGATGCTGACGATCGGGAAAGAGGCGGCGAGGTCGGCCAGGTAGTCGACCATGCCGGCCGGATCGACGGTCCTGCCCTCGCCGGGCATCACATATTTGCCGGCCTTGAAGAACTCGCTGGAGGCCGCGTCGAGACCCAGCACGAAGTCCTTGCCGGTGGCCAAACCCGCGCTCTCGCCGGCCTTGACGATGAAGTCCAGCGCCGCCTTGGCCGAGCCGATGTCGGGCGCAAAGCCGCCCTCGTCGCCGACGTTGGTGTTGTGGCCGGCCGCCTTCAGCTGGCTCTTCAGGGCGTGAAAAATCTCCGCGCCCATGCGCAGGGCCTCGGCAAAGGTGGCCGCGCCGGTGGGCAGGATCATGAATTCCTGGATGTCGATCGGATTGTCGGCGTGGGTGCCGCCATTGATGATGTTCATCATCGGCACCGGCAGTACGCGGGCCGAGACCCCGCCCACGTACTTGTAGAGCGGCAGCGCCGCCGAGCCGGCGGCGGCCTTGGCGGCGGCCAGGCTGACCCCCAGGATGGCGTTGGCGCCCAGGCGCGACTTGTTCGGCGTGCCGTCGAGATCGATCAGCATGCGGTCGAGCCGCCGCTGGTCCTCGGCGTCGGCGCCGGCCAGCGCATCGTAGATTTCGCCGTTCACTGCCTCGACCGCCGCCAGCACGCCCTTGCCGCCATAGCGGGACTTGTCGCCGTCGCGCCGCTCCACCGCCTCGTGGGCGCCCGTCGAGGCCCCCGAGGGCACGGCGGCGCGGCCCATGGAGCCGTCCTCGAGGGTAACATCCACCTCGACCGTCGGGTTTCCGCGGCTGTCGAGGATCTCGCGGGCGATGATATCGACGATCTCGGTCATGCGGGTTCTCTGGTGGTCAGGCGCGGGCGAGGCTTAGCCAGCTTCCCCGCGTGGGGCAACTTGACTCCCCCACGCGGCGTCGGCTCATGCGCTCCATCGGAGGATCCCCATGCTGCTCATCGAACGCCAGGACGCCGTCGCGGTCGTCACCCTGAACCGCCCCGAGGCGATGAACGCGCTGTCGAAGGCGCTGAGGGCCGCGTTGCAGCAGGCGCTGAGCGAACTGGACGCCGATCCCAGCGTCAAGGTGATCGTGCTGACCGGGGCGGGCGAGCGGGCGTTCACGGCGGGGCTGGACCTGAAGGAGCTGTCCACCGATCCCCTGGGCATGGGCGCGGCCAATGCCACCGATCCCTCCGAGAACCCGGCGCGCGCGGTGCTGGCCTGCGCCAAGCCGATCATCGGCGCGATCAACGGGGTGGCGATCACCGGCGGGTTCGAGGTGGCGCTGGCCTGCGACGTGCTGATCTGCTCGACCAACGCCCGCTTCGCCGACACCCATGCGCGGGTGGGGATCACGCCCGGCTGGGGCCTGTCGCAGAAGCTCTCCCGGGCCATCGGTCCCTACCGCGCCAAGGAGCTGTCGCTGACCGGCAATTTCCTCTCAGCCCAACAGGCCTATGACTGGGGGCTGGTGAACCGGGTGGTCGAGCCCGCCGAACTGATGCCGACGGCGCTGCGGCTGGCCCACGAGATGGCCTCCATCGAGGCGGACATGCTGGTGACCTACAAGGCGATGATCGACGACGGCTACGCGCTGGCAATGGGCGACGGCCTGGCGCTGGAGCACCAACGCTCGGTGGTCCACAACGCCGCGGTCACCCCACAGATGGTCGAGGCGCGCCGCGCGGCCGTTCAGGCGCGGGGGCGGACGCAGTAGAGCGCGCTTCTCTAATCTTCCTTGGGCGTCATCACCTGACGGCCCTTGTACATGCCGGTTTTCAGGTCGACGTGGTGCGGGCGCTTCAGTTCGCCGGTCTCCTTGTCCTCGACGAAGGAATTGGCGCCCAGGGCGTGGTGCGAGCGGCGCATGTTGCGGCGCGAGGGCGATGTCTTGCGTTTGGGAACGGCCATCGGAGACTCTCGCTGGCGTGGAAATGGGGCCGGGGACAAACAGGTCCGCCGACGTGAGCGCGGGCTTATGCCTGAAACCCCCTCGCCGATCAAGCGAAGCTGGCTTAGTTTAGCTGTACGCAATTGGCGGGGCCGCAAGACCCAGTCCCTGATCTTCGCGCCGATGGGCGTGCTCGCTGTTCTTTCTGCCCTACACCAGCCGGCTGCGGCTACGGGCCGCGCCGATGAAACTGGCGAACAGCGGGTGCGGGTCGAAGGGGCGGCTCTTCAGCTCCGGATGGAACTGCACGCCGATGAACCAGGGATGGTCGGCCCGTTCGCAAAGCTCGGGCAGCACCCCGTCGGGCGACAGGCCGGTGAACTTCAGGCCAGTGCCCTCGATGGCGTCGCGGTAGGCGATATTGACCTCATAGCGGTGGCGGTGGCGTTCGAAGATGGTCGGCGCGCCATAGATCTCCGCGACCTTGCTGCCGGGCGCCAGCACCGCCTCATAGGCGCCGCAACGCATGGTGCCGCCCAGGTTGTCGCCTTCGCCGCGCAGTTCCTTTTCGTTGCCGCGCAGCCATTCGGTCATCAGCCCGACGATGGGCTCCGAGGTCGGGCCGAATTCGGTCGAAGAGGCCTGGCGGATGCCGGCCAGGTTCCGCGCCGCCTCGATCATCGCCATCTGCATGCCGAAACAGATGCCGAAGTAGGGAATCTCGTGCTCGCGGGCGAACTTCACCGCGCGGATCATCCCCTCCGAGCCGCGCTCGCCGAACGCGCCGGGCACCAGCACGCCGTGCACGCCGGTCAGCCGCTCGCCGATCATCTGTTCGTCGCGCTCGAAGGCCTCGCCCTCGATCCACTCGAACTTCACCCGCACGTTGTTGGCCACGCCGCCGTGAGTCAGGGCCTCGATCAGGGATTTATAGGCGTCGGTCAGCGCCGTGTACTTGCCGACGATGGCGATGTTCACCTCCCCGTCGGGATGGCTGAGCGTGCGCGCGATGGACTGCCAGCGGCTAAGGTCGGGCGCCGGGGCGTCGGTCAGACCGAAGACGTCCAGCACCTCGGCGTCCAGGCCCTGGGCGTGATAGTCCAAGGGCACGGCATAGATGCTGTAGCTGTCCATCGCCTGGATCACGGCGCTGGGGCGGACGTTGCAGAACAGCCCCAGCTTCCGCCGCTCGCTCTCCGGGATCGGCATCTCGCAGCGGCAAAGCAGGATGTCCGGCTGGATGCCGATGGACCGCAGCTCCTTGACCGAGTGCTGGGTCGGCTTGGTCTTCATCTCCCCGGCCGTCTTGATGAAGGGCAGCAGCGTCAGGTGGATGAAACAGGCGTGGCCGCGCGGCAGTTCCTGGCCCAGCTGGCGGATCGCCTCGAAGAACGGCAGGCCCTCGATGTCGCCGACCGTGCCGCCGATCTCGACAAGCACGAAATCGACGCCCTCGCCCGGATCGCTGAGCACGAACTGTTTGATCTCGTCGGTGACGTGGGGGATCACCTGGACGGTCGCGCCCAGATAGTCGCCGCGGCGTTCCTTCTCGATGATGGTCTTGTAGATCTGGCCGGTGGTGATGTTGTCATTGCGGGTGGCGTTGACCCCGGTGAACCGCTCGTAGTGGCCAAGGTCGAGGTCGGTCTCGGCGCCGTCGTCGGTGACGAACACCTCGCCGTGCTGATAGGGGCTCATGGTCCCCGGATCGACGTTCAGATAGGGGTCGAGCTTGCGCAGCCGCACGCGATAGCCGCGCGCCTGCAGCAGCGCGCCGAGCGCGGCGGAGGCCAGACCCTTACCCAAGGAGGAGACCACGCCGCCGGTGATGAAAATGTACCGGGCCATGGGCGTTCAGAGTAGCCGTGATTCGGGGAGCCCGCGCCCCACACGAATCGAACGGTCCCCCGCTATCTTCGCGGCCACTATTTCTGCGGCGGCGTGGCGGGCGCGGGCGCGCCCTGGGCGCCGCCCAGGAACGGGTTG
>JANXXA010000471.1 GCA_025350885.1 Phenylobacterium sp. | reverse complement strand
AGCGGATTGCCGGCGAAGGTGTTCTGAAAGGCGTCCAGGGGCATGGCGCAGCTACTACCGCACCGCGGCAACGCCGTCATCCTACACCCGCGGACCACGCCGTTCTGGCCAACCCGTACTCGGGGCTTGGAGCGGGCGATGGGATTCGAACCCACGACACCCAGCTTGGGAAGCTGGTGCTCTACCCCTGAGCTACGCCCGCATATTCGCTTGGGTGCGGTTCCTTAGCCGGTCTGCCGGCGGGCCTCAAGCCGCGGGGTCGGCGCCAGCAACCATGGCGGCCTTGTCAGCTTCGCTGGATTGCCGAGCAGCGCCTGCGTCCGCTAAGAGGTGTCAAACAGCCGTTTGAAGGACCGCCGCCTTGACCGACCTGCCCGACCTGTTCGCGCCGATGACGCTGGCCCACGGGCCGGCGATGAAGAACCGCCTGGCGCTGGCGCCCTTGACCAACTCGCAGAGCCACCCCGACGGCACGCTGTCGGACGACGAGTTCAAGTGGCTGAGCTGGCGGGCCAGGGGCGGCTTTGGCCTGACGATGACCTGCGCGGCGCATGTGCAGCGGATCGGCCAGGGGTTCCCGGGCCAGCTGGGGGTGTTCGGCGACCAGCATCTGGAGGGCCTGACCCGGCTGGCCGCCGCCATCAAGGGCTATGACTCGCTGGCGGTGGTGCAGCTGCACCACGCGGGCATGCGCAGCCCCAAGGCGCTGATCGGCGAGGCGCCCGTTGGGCCATCCGACGATGAGGCGACCGGATCGCGGGGCCTCTCCACCAGCGAGGTCGAGCAGCTGATCGAGGATTTCATCGTCGCCGCCGAGCGTTGTGACCGGGCCGGGTTTGACGGGGTCGAGCTCCACGGGGCGCACTCCTACATCCTGTGCCAGTTCCTGGCCGAGCCGCTGAACCGCCGCACCGACCGCTATGGGGGGTCGCCGGAGAACCGGGCGCGGCCGATCAAGGACATCCTCGAGGGTATCCGCGCCCGCTGCCGGGCGGACTTCAGCCTGGGCCTGCGGTTGTCGCCGGAACGCTTCGACCTCGACCTGATGGAGATCCGCGAACTCGCCCGCCAGGTGCTGATCGAAGGCCGGCTCGACTACCTGGACATGTCCTTGTGGGACTACGCCAAGCAGCCGGTCGATGAAGCGTATCAGGACCGCTCGCTGATGGCCTGGTTCACCGACCTGCCCCGGGGCGCCACGCGGCTGGGCTGCGCGGGCAAGATCATGACGCCGGCCGATGCGCTGGCCTGCCTGGACGGCGGCATGGACTTCGTGCTGCTGGGCCGCGCGGCGATCCTGCACCATGACTATCCGCACCTGCTGGCCGCCGATCCGGCCTTCACCCCGATCCGCACGCCGGTCAGCGCGGCACACCTGCGCGCCGAGGGCCTGGGGCCGGAGTTCGTCAAATACATGTCGAACTGGAAGGGCTTCGTCGAGGAACCGCAGACCGAACCGGCCTGAGGCTTCACGTTGACGCCGGCGCCCGACGGCCGCACCATCGCGGCAGGATTTTATCAGGAGGCGACCATGGCCGACGGCGAGATGCAGGATCGCGCGACGTTCCATTCGATGATGGAATGCACTCGGGAAGACTGGCAGGCGATCGGGCGCGCCGCGGCCCCGCACCGGGGCGAGTTGCCGGACCGGCTGATCGCCCACCTGATGCTGCTCGACAACGACCACGGCGGTTTCGCGGTGGACCGGTTGGAACACTCCCTGCAGACCGCGACCCGGGCGCACCGCGACGGCCGCGACGAGGAATATGTGGTCTGCGCCCTGATCCACGACATCGGCGACATCCTCTGCCCGGCGGCCCACGCCGAGCTGGGGGCGGCGGTTCTCGCGCCCTATATCTCCGAAGCCAACCATTGGATGATGGAAAGGCACGGCATCTTCCAGGGCTATTATTTCTTCCAGCACATCGGCCTGGACCGCGACATGCGCGAGCAGTTCCGCGGCCATCCGCACTTCGAGCATTGCGCCCAGTTCTGCCACCTCTACGACCAGAACAGCTTCGACCCGGCCTATGAGTCGATGCCGCTGTCGGCCTTCGAGCCGATGCTGCGGCGGGTGACCGCGGCGCCGAAGACCTCGATCTACAAGCGCGAGGCGGCTTGACCGACGGGGCGGCCCCGACCCACAGGCCGCCGCTCCACCCGATGACCCGCGCGGCCCTGGTGGTCGGCGGCGCGTGCTGCTTGGCGCAGGCCCTGTTCCTGGTGCATTTCGGACCGTTCCGGGGAACCTCCGGCCTGGTGCTGATCGCGCTGGCGGGTCTGGCCTGGCTGGCGCTGAGCGTCGTGGCGGTGGTGCGCGACGGGCGCCGCGGCCTCTGGGCCCTGGCCGCCGCGCCCTTCATCCTGGCAGTCCCGCTGCTCAGCGTCGTGCTGCTCGCCAGCCTCGATTGCGGCCACGGGGGCTGCGGGTAAAGGGCTTCACCAACAGAAAAAGCCTGGGTCCCCGCGTTCGCGGGGATGACCGAAGGGTGGGGTGACCCGGCAACGCTGAGGGACCTATCAAAA
>JANXXA010000527.1 GCA_025350885.1 Phenylobacterium sp. | reverse complement strand
AGGGAATGGCGATCCGCAGCATATAGGCGTGGAGTTGCAGGTAGAGGCCGTTGCGCAGGCGCAGCGGCTTGAACTGCTCTTCGTTGAGCTCGCCGGCCAGCCGCCGCGCCACCTGGCCGCGGAACTCCGCGCTGCGGTCGGCCAGGACGTCCTTGTCGATTGAATCGTAGCGGTACATCGCGCCCTCTATTTGCGCTTGATCAGGTCGACGCGGCCGGTAGAGCGGGCCGCGCCATGGGCGTGCAACAAGGCCTCGACGGCGGCGCCGCCCTCGGCCTGCTTGCCATGGTTGAGGTTGGTCGGGCCGAGCGCGCGGATGCGTTCGCGGTAGCTGAGTGGCGCCCACAGCCCCTCGGATTCCACCAGGTCGATCAGATAGGGCTCCACCACCACGGTGGGCTGGCTCTTGCCGTGCGCCTCGGCGGCCTCGGCCGCGGGATCGTCGCTGGCGAACAGGTCGGCGTCGGCGAAGCGTTCGACCCAGCGGTCGCCGCGCCAGAACACGACCTCGCCGTCGATCAGCCGGTTGGCGGTCAGGGCCTTCATCGCCCTTTTCCTTTCCCGCACAGCGGGAGAGGGGGACCGCCCGCCGAGCGAAGCGAAGAGCGGGTGGTGGAGAGGGAGAGCCCCATCTCCTGAGCAATTGGCCGGCCGGTCGTTCCGCTGCGCTTGAAGCTCGCCCTCTCCACCATTCCCTCTTCGGGGAATTGTCCCCCTCTCCCGCTGTGCGGGAAAGGAAGAGATTGAGCCAACGCCATGGCCTCACCGACGATCAGCAGGGCGGGACCGCTCAGCGCCGCGGCCGCTTCGGCGAGCCCTGCGAGCGTGGTTACGATCCGGCGCTCATCCGCGCGGCTGGCGTTCTCAACGATCAGGGCCGGCGTGGCGCCCGCGCGCCCGGCGGCCAGCAGGCGCCCGGCGATCGGGGCAGCCTGCGACAGGCCCATATAGATCACGACGGTCTGGTTAGGCCGCGACAGGCTCGTCCAGTCCAGGTCGGGCTCCGCGCCTTTGGACGCATGACCGGTGACGAAGGTCACCGCCTGGGCGGAGCCGCGATGGGTCAGCGGCGCCCCCGCGCCGGCGGCGGCGGCCAGGGCGGCGGTCACGCCGGGAACCACGTGGCAGGCGACGCCAGCCTCGCGGCAGGCCTCGAGCTCTTCGCCGCCGCGCCCGAAGATGAACGGGTCGCCGCCCTTCAACCGCACCACGGTCATCCCGTCGAGCGCGAAGGCGGTCAGCATGCGGTTGATCTCATCCTGGCTGTAGGAATGCCGCGACTTGCGCTTGGCCACGGAAATGCGCCTTGCCGTCGCCGGGGACAGCGCCAGGATCTCCTCGGAGACCAGGCCGTCATGCACAACGACATCGGCGGTCCGCAGCACCTTCAGCGCCTTGATGGTCAGGAGGTCCGGGTCGCCGGGACCGGCGCCCACCAGCCAGACCATGCCGGCGACCGGGCGCTGCGTCCCGCCGCGCCCGCCCAGCACCACCAGGCCCGCGCCGCGCCCTGACCTGTCTCGTGCCTGCGTCATGATTAGCTTCTCTAAAGCCGTACGACCTTACGTCGGAGCCGGGCGAGACCGGATCCGCCCCGCCTGCACCTCTCGCTGAAAAGCGGCTGAGACACCTGCGGATGCTTGCAAATAGGTCTCGCGGCCCCCAACTCGCAAGCCAAGGACTTCTGCCGGGGTTGTCAGGAATTCTATGGAAAGACCGACCGAACATCGACGCCGGCTGCCGCCGCTGAATGCGCTTCGCGCCTTCGAGGCCGCGGCGCGTCACCTGAACTTCAGTCGCGCCGCCGACGAGCTGTCGGTGACGCCGGGCGCGGTCAGCCAGCAGATCCAGAACCTGGAGGACTATGTGGGCGCGGCGCTGTTCAGGCGCACGCCCAAAGGCCTGTTGCTCACCGACGCCGCCCAGACCGCGCTGCCGGCCCTGCGCGAAGCCTTCGACCGCCTGGCCGAGGCGGCTTCGCTGCTGACCGCCGCCGTCGACGGGCGGCGCCTGACCCTGACCGCCCCGCCCTCGTTCGCCGCCAAGTGGCTGGTGCCCAGGTTGGGCGCCTTCGAACAGGCCCATCCGCAGGTTGATGTCTGGCTCTCGGCCGCCATCGAGCTGGTCGACCTGGCGGCCGGCGAAGTGGACGTGGCGATCCGCTATGGCGCCGGCCGCTATCCGGGCCTGGAGGTCCATCGCCTGTTCGCCGAGACGGTAATCCCGGTGGCCAGCCCCGAGCACCTCGCCGCCCAGCCGCTGCTCACCCCTGGGGATCTTGCCAACCACGTCCTGCTGCACGACGGCTCGCCCGATCTCGACGACAGCTGCCCTGACTGGACCATGTGGCTGGCGGCGCGGGGACTGAAGGGGGTCGATAGCATGCGCGGTCCCCGCTTTAACCAGTCGAGCCTGGTGATCGAAGCCGCCGTCAATGGTCGCGGCGTGGCGCTGGCCAAGCGCACCCTGGCCGCCGCCGACCTGGAGGCCGGTCGCCTGGTCGCGCCCCTGCAGATCGCCACGGCGGTCGATTTCGCCTACTACCTTGTCCACCCCAAGGCCAAGGGCCGCCTGCCCCAGGTCAAGGCGTTCGTCAGCTGGATCGCCGCCCAGGCCCAGGCCCATGAAGATGCCCTGCGGGCCATCGACAATGGCGCCGGGATCTAGGGCGCAGGCTCCATCGACCGCCGGATGCTACCGCGCCAGATAGCCCTCGATGTCGCTGACAACGGCGTCAAGCGCCGCGCGCACGCCGGCAAGGTCCGGCGGATCGCTCGCCTCGGCCCGCGCGCAGACATCGCCCAGCGCGTTGGCGCCGATGCCCCGCGCCGAGCCCTTGATCGTGTGGAGCAGGTCGCGCCAGCCGGCGGCCCCGGGATCGAGTCCCGGCCGCCACGCCCGGGCCTGCTGCAGGAACAGCGCCAGCACCTCGCGCACCACGCCAGGGTCCCCGGCCGCGAACCCTTCCAGATAGCTGAAATCCATGGCTGAAGACGCCCCATCCATCGCCGCTAGGGACACTGATCTTACACGCCTTGCCAAGCCCGCGTTTTCGCGTACTTTCCGCGCCCTCGCCGCCGGGGCAGATACGGCCTCAGAAAACGCTCCGGAGCGACGGCGGGTGCTTAGCTCAGTTGGTAGAGCAGCTGACTCTTAATCAGCGGGTCGTGGGTTCGAATCCCCCAGCACCCACCATTTTCCTCTTTGGCCAGTAGCGGCAACAGATCTCCCCCTTCGGGGCTCACCCGCCGCCGTAGCGGGCGTAGGCGATCAGGGCGAAGGTCACGGTGATGGCGCCGCCGATGCGGGTGGCGATCTGGGCGAACGGCATCAATTGCATCCGGTTGGCCGCGGTCAGGATCGCCACGTCGCCCGTGCCGCCCTGGCCGGAGTGTGTCGCATTCACGATCGCCGCCTCGATCGGATAGATATTGACCAGGCGAGCGACGGCGAATCCGCTCGCCATCAAGGTGACCACGGTGGCGACGATGGTGATCAGCGTGGGCCCGTTGAACGCCGCGATCAGCTTCTCCCATGGCGTCTTCGACACCCCGATGGCGAACAGCAGCGGATAGGTGACGCAGGTCGAGAAGAACCGGTAGTTGGCATAGGCCCCCAGTTCCAGTCTGGGCGAGGCCAGGCGCCCCAGCTTGATCAGCACGGCGAGCCCCAGCATCACCACCGGCCCCGGCCAATGCCAGAGCTTCTGGGCCATCGCGCCCAGCAGATAAAGTGTGACGATCATCACCGCCGCCGCGCCGATTGTCTGCGGATCCGGGGCCATGCGGTCGCGCGCATCGTCCTCCAGTGGAACGTCATCCTCGCCCGGCTGCAGGCGACCCTCGCCGGTGAGCGCGGGGAACCGCTTGCCGACGAAATTCAGGGCTCCGGCCAGGATGATGGCGGTTAGGCTGCCGAGCATGACGATCGGCAGCACCTCGGCGAACACCTCGCCCTGCGGCTGGTGGGAAAATTGCGCATAGCCGACCGACAGCGGCACGGCGCCCTCGCCCACCCCACCGGCCATGATCGGCACGACAATCTTGAACAGGGTGTGGGTGAAGCCCAGGCCGAGCGCCGTCCCGACCGCGCAGCCGACCACGCAAGCCATGGCCGAGCCGAGGATCAGGGGGACGAAGATCTTCGCGAAGCCGGCGATCAGCATCCGCCGGTCCATGCCCAGGATCGAGCCGACGATGATCGCAGCGATGAACAGATAGAGGAAGTTCGAGCTTTCGGTGAAGCTGGAGATCGACCTGACCAGCGGCGTAGGCAAGGCGTGAGCGTAGACCAGGAACGACGGCACGAAGGTCGCCAGGATCGCGGCCAGCCCCAGGTGACGCAGCAGCGGCGTGCGCCGGCCGACTTCGGCGCAGAGGAACCCTCCGGCCGCCAGCACGGCGATGTTCATCAAGATGTCGGCGGGAACTTCACCGGCCTGCACGAACACGGCCGCCACCGCGACGATGGCCGCGAGCACGGGCAGCGGCACGATGCCGATCCGCAAGTCCATGAGCCACCACCAGCGCGTCAGCGCCGGCGACGGCGCATCGGGCGAGGCGTTCGCGCGGGGCAAGGCATCGACGGACGGTCCTTGGGACATCTCTGCGTTTCCTTCTTCCGCCGACAGGTCGCATCCCTCCTGCCCGTCAGTGGCTTGCAGCGCACGCAAAGAGCGTGGGAGAACGTTGCGCGCCATCTGGAAAGGCGGCCAACGTCTTAACGCCGGCTCCGCGCCCGCAGGAAAGGAAACGCAAACGATGTTCTCGCACATCATGATCGGAACCAACGATCTGGAGAAGGCCAAGTCGTTCTATGACGCGGTGCTCGGCACGCTGGACGTTCCCGCCGCGATGGTCGACGGCCACCGGATCTTCTATCGGACGCCGACCGGAGTGTTTTCGGTGTCGCAGCCGATCGACGGCAAGCCGGCGACCTTCGCCAACGGCGGCACCATCGGGTTCGCCTGCAGTTCCTCCGATCAGGCCGATGCCTGGCACGCGGCCGGGATCGCCAATGGCGGAACGACCTGCGAAGAGCCTCCCGGCGTGCGCGCGGGCGGCATGGGCAAGATGTACCTCGCCTATCTGCGCGATCCGGACGGCAACAAGCTCTGCGCGCTGCATCGCATGGCCTGAGCCGGGGCCGGGCTATCGGGTCGTCCGCAAGTCCATCATGGAGCGTACCGATGAAGTTCGAGCGCCTGCCGCCGGTGAAGACCTCACTTCGGCCCAGCAACCACCCCTATCTGAACGGCGCCTGGACGCCGCTGCTGGAGGAGGTCGACGCGACCGACCTGGAGGTCATCGAGGGCGCCATCCCCCACGACATCGATGGCGTCTATGTGCGCAACACCGAGAACCCGGTGCAACAGCCGCTGGGGCGCTATCACCCCTTCGACGGGGACGGCATGGTGCACATGATCGACTTCAAGGCCGGCCGCGCCGACTATCGCAACCGGTTCGTCCGCACGCGCGGCTTCGAGGCCGAGCAGGAGGCCGGCCAGTCGCTGTGGGGCGGGCTGATGGACGGCCCCGAGGTTTCTTTGCGGCCAGGATTCGGGGCGCACGGCGGCCTGAAGGATGCGTCGTCCACCGATGTGGTGATCCATGGCGGCAGGATCGTCTCGACCTTCTACCAGTGCGGCGAGGCCTATTGGCTGGATCCCGAGAGTCTTGAACAGGGCGGCGTGGCCAGTTGGGGTCCGCTGGACGGCGTCTCGGCCCACACCAAGGTCGACCCGGCCACCGGCGAGCTGCTGTTCTTCAACTATTCCAAGCATGCGCCCTACATGCACTATGGCGTGGTCGATCGGGCTGGAAAGCTGGTCCACTATGTGCCGGTCCCGCTGCCCGGCCCCCGGCTGCCGCACGACATGGCGTTTACCGCCAACTACTCGATCCTCAACGATCTGCCGGTGTTCTGGGACGAGGAGTTGCTGAAGCGCAACGTCCACGCCGTGCGCGAACACCGCGGCCTGCCCTCGCGCTTCGCGATCATCCCGCGATATGGTGACACCAGGGACATCCGCTGGTTCGAGGCCGACCCGACCTACATCCTGCATTTCCTCAACGCCTATGAAGATGGCGATGAGATCGTCATGGACGGCTATTTCCAGGAAAAACCGACCCCCCGCCCCCTGGCCGGCGCCCCCGACGGCTTCGCGCACATGATGGCCTATGTCGATGAGCACAGCTTCCTGCCGAAGCTCCACCGCTGGCGGTTCAATCTGAAGACCGGCGCGACCACCGAGCATCACCTGGACGACCGCGTCCTGGAGTTCGGGATGTTCAATCAGAACTATGCCGGCAAGCCCTACCGCTACGCCTACAGCACGACGACCAAACCGGGGTGGTTCCTGTTCAACGGGTTCGTCAAGCACGACCTTCAGACCGGTAAGTCCTGGACGCTCAAGCTGGCGGAGGGGCGTTACGCCAGCGAGGCGCCGTTTGTCCCGCGCATCGGGGCCCAGGACGAGGACGACGGCTACCTGGTCAGCTTCATCACCGATGAGAACACGGCGACTTCAGAGTGCATCCTGGTGGACGCCAAACGCCTGGAGGATGGTCCCGTCGCCCGCATCGCCCTGCCTCACAAGCTCTCCAGCGGCACCCACAGCGTCTGGGCCGACCGGGCGTTCATCCGCGACGGCAAGCTGGATCTCTAGTGTGCTGGATCTGAAGTTCGCCTTCTTGAGGGATCAGGCTCTGAGCGAACTTCAGATCCAAGAAGCACACCAGAAAACAAAGGCTTGCTAGTGTCCTTATCGATTCCGAAGTTCGACCGCGCCGGCCACAAGCGCCTGCGAACTTCGAAATCGGGACACTAGGCTGTCGGCCCACCCCCTTCACGCGGAACAGAGCGATGGACATCAAGGACAGCGTCACACTGGTGACGGGTGGCAATCGGGGCATCGGCGAGGCCTTCGTCAGGGCCTTCCTGGCGGCTGGCGCGGCGAGGGTCTACGTCGGCGCCCGCGACCCCGCCAACGCGCGGCATCTGGTGGATGAAGGCGCCGGACGGGTCATTGCCGTGCCGCTTGATATCTGTCGCCCCGAACAGGTTGAGGCCGCGGCCGCCCAGGCCCAGGATGTCTCCATCCTGGTCAACAACGCTGGCCAGTTCTCGATGCGGACCCTGATGACCGCGCCCGACCTCTCGGCGGCCCGCGCGGAGATGGAGACCAACTATTTCGGCCCGTTGGCCATGTGCCGGGCCTTCGCCCCCATCCTGGGGCGTCACAAGCAGAGCGCCATCGCCAATGTGCTGTCAGCCGGCGGTCTCGTCGCGGTCCCCGGCATGGGCGGCTACAGCCCCTCGAAGTTCGCCGGCCGCGCGATGACCACCTGCGTCCGCGCCGAACTCGCCGCGCAGAACACCTCGGTCACCGCCCTGATCGTCGGCTCCGTCGATACCCGCATGGCGAGCCACGTGGAGGGCTTCAAGGAGACCCCCGCCACCATCGCCGAGGCCGGGCTGAAGGCGATCCGCAAGGGCGCCGACGAGGTTGATACCGACCATATGGCCGTCGATGTCCGCGCCAATCTGGCCCGCGATCCGAAAGCCCTTGAAATCGCCATGCGCCGCTCGCTGCTCGGCGAGCGCGTGACCACCGGACGTTGAGTATCCAGATGACCAGCCAGGACTACATCGCCTTTGCCCGGAAATTCGTCGGCGCCATCCAGAGCGGCGACACGGACGCGGTGCGCGCCTGCTACCACCCCGGCGCCAAGCTCTGGCACAACAGCGATGGGATCGAGCAGACCGTCGATCAGAACATGAAGGTGCTGGACTGGTTTGTCCGCACCCTGCCCGACCGCAACTACCGCGTTCTTCGGCTCGAGGCGCTGCCGGATGGCTTCGTGCAACAGCATGTCTTGGAAGCCACCCTGCCCGACGGAACCAGGTGGGCCATGGACTGCTGTGTGGTGGTGCGAATGGAGAACGGGCTGATAGTCCGCCTGGACGAATATCTGGACTCCGCCCAGTCTGGCCGGCTGCGCGCTCACGACCGCTGAGCGGACGATGCATACAGCAGGTCGTCGGGCGGAAATCTCTGTACTGTTCTGACCGTTTCCAGGCCGGGCGCGACGCGCCTGGCCATCCCTCAACGCGGGTGAGCACGCATGGGTCGCAACTACGGGATACTCCGCCAGGTAATCGAGGCTTGGCAGGCCAAGGACGTCGAGGGCGTCCTGGCGCATATGGCCGACGACATTGTCTGGCACTATGCGGCGGGCGCCCTGCCGCCGGTCCGCGGCAAGGCTGCCGCGGCCAAATTGCTGACCCGGTTCCAGCAGGACATGCACGCCATCCAGTGGAACATCTTCGCCCATGCCGAGGCCGGCGAGCGCCTGTTCATCGAAGGCGTGGACGAGTATCGCACCGCCGACGGGATACGCGTCGCGGCCCCCTACGCTGGGGTGCTGGAATTTCGCGACGATCTGATCGTCGGCTGGCGCGACTATGTGGACCTGGGCGTCATCGCCGACCAGAAGTCAGGTTCGCCGCTGTCGGCGCAGGTGACGACCCTGCTCGACCGGCCGCTGGCTGGTTGAAGGTTGGCGACCGACGATGTGGCGGGCAGCAAGATGGCCCGGTCAGTCCGCGTCCAGAGGCTTGGGCGGCCAGGGGATGAAGCCCGAGGTGCGGCGCATATAGGCGTCGTAGGCCGGCTTGCGGCGGCGCAGGCGGCCCTCGACAGTAGGCACGCCGCTCCAGCGGGTCAGGGTGAACACCAGAAAGGCCGGCCCGATCACGGCGAACAGGCCAGGCGTGGTCTCCGCCGCCACCAGCCACAGCCCCCACCAGACGCAGGCGTCGCCGAAATAGTTGGGGTGCCGGGTGTAGCGCCACAGGCCCCGGTCGAGGACGTCGCCCGTGTTGGCCGGGTCCTGCTTGAACCGCACCAGCTGCCAGTCGGCGAGGCTCTCGAACGCCAGGCCGAACAGCGCCAGCCCCGCACCGATCCAGCCGATCGGGCCCAGCCGCGACGGCTCGGCGGCGATCTGGCCGAGCTGAACCGGCAGACAGACCAGCCAGAGCAGCGGCATCTGCAGCAGGAACACCAGGCGAAAGGCCGCGTAGCCATAGCCCCAGCCGCGCTCCACCTTGGCCTTGTCCAGCATCCGCACATAGCGGCCGTCCGGTCCGTGATCGCGCCAGCGCCACAGGAGGTAGCCGCCGAGCCGCAGCGCCCAGGCGACGCAGATCCCGGTCAGCACCATGCGCCGAGGCGTCCCGCCGCCAGTCTGGATGAAGGTCGAAATCGCCGTCACGCCCATGCCGACGCCCCAGAGGCTGTCGACCGGCGTGCAGTCGCGCATCGCCACGCAGAGCGCCCAGGCCAGGACGAACAGCGCCACGATGACCCCGGCGTTGACCGCCAGCACGGTGACCAATTGCGGCATAGTCCCCCTCCCCCGGGGCCGCCCCGTTGAGGCGCAGTCTGACAGTCTTTCTATGCCACTAAGCCAGCTTCGCAATGCACGACGTGCGTCACGGCCCGGGCTTCGCCTCGTCACCGGCGGCGTTACGGAGTAGCTGTGTCCGCCGGAGGCCGCGATCGTGCGAATATCACTGAAGATCGTCAACAGCCCGCGCCGCGGCGGCTGGCGGAGCGATCCGCGATCATGAACCCGCCACGCCTCAGTGCGATCGCCCTTGGCCTGCTGGCCTTCTGCGTCTTCGCCGAAACCGTGCAGCAGGTCAGCTTCAAGTCCGCCGCCAACGTCGATGGCGAAATCTCGGGCTCGGCCCTTCGATTCGCCCGCCAGCCGCTGGTCTGGTTGGGCGCCGCGATCTGGGTGGTGGAAAGCATCGCCTGGGTGCAGGTGCTGCAACGCACGCCGCTCAGTCTGGCCTTTCCGATCATGACCCTTTCCTACGCCGCCGTGCCGCTGGCGGGCGTGCTGCTGCTGGGCGAGCGGCTGTCGATCCGCCAGGTGTTCGGCGCCGGCCTGATCTTCCTGGGCGTCGTCTGCGTCGGGTTTTCCGGCGCATGACCCACGCCCCGCGACCGGCCGTGATGCCGCTGCTGTGGGTGGCCATGCCGGCGCTGGGGCTGGCCAACCAGTATCTGGCGGTGCGCACGGCGCATGCCCTGATGAGCCAGCCGTTCGGGCCGGGCTGGTTCGCCCTGGCCGCGCACACCCCGTGGGTGGCCGCCTGGATCGGGCTGGAGATCGCCACGCTGGCCATCTGGCTGACGGTGCTGGCGCAGCTGTCGCTGAGCGCGGCCTTCCCGATGACCGCGCTCGGCTATGTCCTGGTGGTCGGCATGGGCTGGACTCTGCTGGGCGAGCCGGTCAGCGCGCTGGAGATCTTTGGAGGCGCCGCGATCCTGATCGGGGTATGGCTGGTCGGCCATGAGCCCGTTCCCCGATGAGGCCCGCAGCGTGAGCCTGAGTCCGGCCCGCAGCCCGGCCATTTTCCGCTACAGCGCCTGGGACGCCGTCCCCGCCGCCTTGGCGTTCCTGCACCTGGGCCTGCTGGCGGCGTTCTTCCTGGCCTGGCCGGCGCTGGGTTGGCCGGCGCGGCTGGCGGGCGCGGCGCTCTATGCCTTCGCCATCGGCTGGAACCAGGATTCCGTCTCGCACAACTTCATCCACAACCCGTTCTTCACCTCGAAGGTGATGAACCGGTTCGTCGAGTTCGCCCTGACGCTGGCCAACGGCACGCCGCAGACCATGTACCGGTTTGTCCACATGCGACACCACGCCGGCAACTCCGACCGGCCCGACGCCGACGGCCAGACGCTGGACCCGATCTCGATCTATCGGCACGGCAAGAACGGCCAGGCCGAGGCGGCCCTGCCCTATGTCCTGCTGGGCTTCTGGCGTGACGACGGCCCGTTCGCGGTGGCCCGCCGGATTCGCGCCAAACGCCCCGACGAGGCGCGTCGCGCCTTGCAGGAGTTCTGGCTGCTGGTGGTGGTCTACGCCGGCGCGGCGCTGATCCACTGGGACTTCGTCGCGGTGCTGGCGCCGTTCTACTACCTCGGCCAGAGCCTGTCGTTCCTGATCGCCTATTACGAGCACTTCGGCGCCCAGCCCGAGGTTCCCATCGCCACCGGCGTCTCGACCTATGCGCCGCTCTACAACTTCGCTTTCCTCAACAACGGCTACCACGCCGAGCACCACCACCGCCCCAAGCAGCACTGGACGCGGATGCAGGCCCTGCGCACCGAGACCCTGGCCGACCAGCGCGCCGCCGGGGTGCGGGTGATCCGGCCGGCGCACTTCCTGGGGTTTTTGGAACGGGGCGCAAGCCGCCGGTGACATATGTGCGTCGCGGCTCACGCCGCCGCGAACATCAGGGCCACGTTCAGGCCGCCGAAGGCGAAGGCGTTCTGCAGCAGCAGCCGCGACGTGATCGGCCGCGCGGCGCCGACCACCAGGTCCAGGTCGCACTCCGGGTCGCGGGTGGTGAAGTTCTGGATCGGCGGGGCTAGGCCCTGCGCCAGCGCCCGCAGGCCCAGCGCCGCCTGCAGGGCCGCCGAGCCACCGATCAGGTGGCCGTGGGCGCTCTTGGTGGCGATCACCGGCATGGCCCGCGCGCGCGCGCCGAACACCTCCACCAGGGACCGGGTCTCGGCCGCGTCGTTCAGCGGGGTGCCCGTCCCGTGGGCGGAGACCAGGATGTCGTCGCGTTCCAGCGCGCCTGCCTGGCGGGCGGCCTGGCGCATGGCGCGGGCCTGGCCTTCCGGCGAGGGCTGGGTGATGTGGAAAGCGTCCGACGACATGCCCCAGCCGACCAGTTCACCGAGGATCGTTGCGCCCCGCGCCTGGGCATGGTCCCAGGCTTCGAGCATCAGCACCGCCCCGCCCTCGCCCAGCACCATGCCGTCCCGGTCGGCGGAGAACGGGCGGCAGGTCACCGGCGACATGGCGCGGATCGCTTCCCAGGCGCGCACCGACCCGGCGGTGGAGACGGCCTCGCTGCCGCCGACCATGGCCACGTCGACCTGACCCATGGCGATCATCGCCGCGCCCTGGGCGATGGCGTGGGCCGATGAGGCGCAGGCGCTGGAGACGGCAAACACCGGCCCGCGGATCTCGAACGCCATGGCCGCGGCGCTGACCCCGGCGCTGACCATCACCTTGGGCACGGTCGAGGGGTGCATGCGCGGCGACTTCAGCCCGAAGAGCCGCTCATAGCCGGCCTCCAGGGTGGCCAGACCGCCCAGGCCATGGCCGAAGACGATCGCGGTCCGCTCCTCCAGCACCGGATGGCCGCGCAGGCCCGACTGCTCCAGCGCCTCCAGCGCCGGGGCCAGCACGAACCGCGCAAAGGGGTCGAGCCCGCCGGCCACCGGTCGGCCCAGCGCCGCGTCCAGCGCCGCCTCATAGCCGTCTGCAACCCGGGCCATGGGCAGCTCCAGCCCGCCGGGGCCATGCGGCGATATGCCCATGACGCACCGCGCGATGCCGCCCCGGCCGGCGGCCACCGCCTGCCAGTTGTCCTCGATCGAGGCGCCCAGCGCCGAAATCGCGCCCAGGCCGGTGACGGCGATGCGGTTCACGCGTGAACTCCCGGCGTCAGGCGGAGACCGGCGCCTGGGCTTTCAGCTTGTCGATCAGCTGCCCCAGGGTCTTGCAGTCTTCCAGGTCGCTGGCCTCGACGACGATGCCGAACTGTTCCTCGACCTCGAACAGCACGCTGATCACGTCGAGCGAGGCGATGCCCAGGTCCTCCAGGGCGGCGTCGCGGTTCAGCAGGGCGCGATCAACCAGGGCCTCCTTGGCGATCACATCGAACAACTGGTCGTCCGTGGGAACTGTCTGAACCATTGCACCGTCATTTCCATGGGTCGGATCGCGGGGACCGGAACCCCCCAACGCCGACGTCGCCGAAGTCTTACCGCCTCAATCCACCAAGCTCAGGGCGCAAGCAAGGCGCCATCTTCCATACGGATCACCCGGCTGGCGTGTTCGATCAGGCGCGGGTCGTGGGTGACGCAGACCACCGTGGCCCCGTCCTGTTCGGCGGCGGCGCGCAGCATCCGCGTGACCTGCCGCCCATTCTCCGAATCCAGCGCCGAGGTGGGCTCGTCGGCGAAGATCAGCTGGGGTCGCTTGGCGAGCGCTCGGGCGATGGCGACCCGCTGTTTCTCGCCCCCGGAGAGTTCGGCCGGGCGGCTGTCGAGGCGTGCGCCAAGGCCCATCAGCTCCAGCGCCGCACGCGCCTGACCGCGCGCCGCCGACCAGCGAAGGCCCTGGTGCTGCAGGACGATGCTCACCTGCTCGGTGGCGGTCAGCGCCGGCAGCAGGTGGAACCCCTGAAAGATGAAGCCGAAGCTTTCCAGCCGGAACCGGTCGAAGGCGTCGCGCGACATCGCCGCCAGGTCGCGCCCCAGCACCGTCACCGATCCCGTGCTCGGCGTCAGCAGCCCGGAGACGACGGCCAGCAGCGTCGATTTGCCAGAGCCGGAGGGCCCGGCGACGATCAGGAACTCGCCGCGGTCGACCTTGAAATCCATCGGCCGCAGGGCCTGCACCGCCTGCGGCCCCTGGCCATAGGTCTTGGCGATCCCGTGCGCCTGGATAACCCACGACGTCACCGACCGCCGCCCGCCAGCCCACGCGCGATGCGCGCCTCGGCCGCGCCGAGCCGGGCCTGGCGCACAAGATCGTGGGCCTGCTCAAGGCCCTCCCGCGCCTGCGCCAGCGCCAGCCCGTCGGTGGCGCCCTGGTCATGGCGCGCTCGGGCGACGCCAAGCCGGGCTTGCGCGCGCACGTCGGCGCGGCGGGCAGCGGCCAAGCGTTCGTCCGCCGCCACCGCCGTCATCGCCGCGATCCGCAGCTCCGTCCAACCCTGCAGCACCGTCTTGCGATAGGCCAGGTCGGCGAGGTCGGCCTCGCTCGCCGCGGCTCGGATCCGCGCCCGTCCGGCGCCGGCATCCAGCAGGGTCTCGCCGATCCGGCCGGCCAGGGCCCAGGCCAGGGCGCGGGTATCGAGCAGGGTGGCGATGGCCGCATCCGGCGCGCCGATTACCGCGGAGATGAGGAACTGAGGGCGCTCGGCGGCGACGGCGGCGGCGCGGCGGAAGTCCGCCGCCTGCAACCGGGCCAGCGCGGCCTGCACATCGGGACGGCCATCCCCCAGATCCGCCGCCACGACTTGCGACGCCGGCGGCAAGTCTGGCAAGGCGCAGGGCGCGGGCTCGGGCAGGGGCGACCCGCCGGTCAGCGCCGCCAGTCGCGCCGCCTGCGAGCGTAACGCCAGCCCCGCCGCCTGGGCGGCCCCCGTGGCCGCGTCGAGGGCCGCGACCTGGACCTCGACGTCGGGGCCGGTGGCCAGTCCTTCCGCCAGCCGGGCGCGGACCAGGGTCGCCGACCGCCCCGCCGCGGTCTGCCGCCGCCCGGCGGCGGCCAGCTCATCCTGAGCGGCGCAAAGCCCGACCTAGGCGCGCGCCGTCTCCGCGCCGACCAGCAGCCGCGCCCCGGCCACCTCGGCGGCGCTGGCCGTCCACTCGGAGGCCGCGGCCTGGCGCAAGCGCGCGATCCGCCCGGACACGTCGAACTCGTAGGTGGCTTCCAACGTCGGCGCACCGACCGCCCGGCGCGAGGCGAAGGTCCGTCCCCCCAGTGCGCCCGCCACGCCGGCCTCCAGTCTCGGTCCCGCTGCCGCGCCGGCCAGATCCACCTCGGCCTGCGCCCGCTCCAGCCGGGCGAGCGCGATCTTGACGTCCAGCGCTCCGAGGTCGGCGCGGCGCAGCAGGTCAGCCAGCGCCGGATCCCCGAGGTTCTCGCGCCAGATCGGGTCCCCGGCTGGCGTCAGCCGCGCCACGGGGTCTGGTCGGGGCGCGCGGTCGGCGGCGGTCTCGTGTGCGCAGCCGCTCAGCAGGACCGCCAGCGCCAGACTGGAGCCCAGCGCGATACCGTGACTGGCTCCGGTCATGGGGCGAAGCGCACCAGCACCCGCTGGCCGATCTTCAGGTCCGTCGCGCCGTCAAGCGTCAGCAGGACCGAGACCACGCGCGTGTCGGTCTTGGCGGCGGCGTCCTCGGAGATCGCGGCGCCGGTCAGCACGTCGGCCACCCGCAGCACCCGGGCGTGATAGGTCCGGCCGGGCTGAAATTCCGGAGTCACCGTGGCTGATGACCCGGGCCGCACCCGCTCGGCGAACGATTCGTCCAGTTCGGCGCGCACCACACGCCGGCCATCCGGCTCCAGCAGGAACAGCGGACCGGCGGCCGCGGCGTAGGCGCCGGCCACGGCGTCGCGCCGCACGATCCGGCCGGCCAGCGGCGCGCGGACGATGCGCACCTCGACTTCATAGGCGTCGATCCGCCGCCGGGCCTGCGCCACC
>JANXXA010000433.1 GCA_025350885.1 Phenylobacterium sp. | reverse complement strand
TTCGACGACTGGCATGAGGACGAGAGCCTGCCGCCGCCCGATCGGATCGGCGATCCGCGATCGGGGGTCAGCGCCTATGAAGGCCGCCACGGGCTGGGCCGGCCGATCAACTGCTATCCGCTGTTCGAGAACGCCCTGCGGGCCCGCGACGGCCGCTCCATCGGCGACCATCAGGCGCGGCTGGGGCGACTGTTCGCGCCCTTCACGCAGGTGGCGGCGGCGAACCCGGAGGCCTGGTTCCCTATCGCGCGGACCGCCGAGGAGCTGGTCACGGTCTCCGAGAAGAACCGGATGGTCGGCTTTCCCTATCCAAAGCTGCTTAACGCCATCATGGAGGTCGATCAGTCGGCCGGCGTGATCATCGCCAGCGAGGCGAAGGCCCGCGAGCTCGGCGTTCCGGAAGACCGCTGGGTCTATCTGCACGGCTGCGCCGACGCCGCCGACCTGTGGCATCCGATTGACCGGCAGAACTTCCATTCGAGCCCGGCGATGCGGCTGACCGGCCAGCGGGCGCTGGAGATGGCTGGCGTGGGCCTCGACGCCATCGATTTCATCGACCTCTATTCCTGCTTCCCGGTGGCCGTGGAGATCGGGGCGGAGGAACTGGGGCTGGCGCTGGACGACCCGCGCGGCCTGACGGTGACCGGCGGGCTGCCCTATGCCGGGGGACCGGGCAACAACTACGCCATGCACTCGATCGCGGTGATGATGCGCAAGCTGCGCGCCAAGCCGGGCGCCCATGGGCTGGTGACCGCAAACGGCTGGTATCTGACCAAGCAGTCGACCGGCGTCTATTCGACGGCCAGGCCAAAGGGGCCGTTCGAACGTCAGGACCCCGCCGTGATCCAGCGCCAGATCGACGCCTTGCCGCACCCGGCCGTCATTGAAACGCCGCAGGGCGCCAGCAGGATCGAGACCTACACCGTTGTCCACCGCCGGGAGGGGCCGTTCATGGGTATCGTCATCGGGCGCGACGCGGAGGATCGCCGCTTCGTCGCCCACACGCCGGGCGACCCCGCCACGCTGGCCGGCCTCGAACAGGGCGAGCAGGTCGGGCGGCCGGGTACGGTCGGGTCAGGCCCGGACGGCCAGACCAACCTCTTCGTGCCGGGCTGACGGGCGTGGCGCGGCTCTATCTGATCCGTCACGGCAAGCCGGCCGCCGTCTGGGGCGGGGATGACGATGATCCGGGGCTGGACGAGGCCGGGCAGGCTCAGGCGCGGGCGGCGCGGGACTGGCTGATGGCCCTGCCGCCGGGCGAGCGTCCGGACAAGGTTGTGAGTTCGCCGCTGCGACGCTGTCGGGAGACCGCTGAACCAACAGCTGCGGCGCTGGGTGTGACGGTCGAGATCGATGCGCGGGTGGGCGAGATACCGACGCCCTCCGGCCTGGCGACCGAGGACCGCGGCCCGTGGCTGCGCAAGGCTTTCGCCGGAACCTGGGCGGAGATCGACGGGGACCTGGACTATGACGCCTGGCGTGGCGAGATCACCGGGTCGCTGGCGGCGCGGGGCAAGACCGCAGTCTTCTCGCACTATGTGGCGACCAATGCGGTGGTGTCGCACCTTCGGGGCGATCCCAAGGTGCTGAGTTTTCGCCCCGATCACGCCTCGATCACGGTACTGGAGACTGACGGCGCCAAGCTCAACCTTGTGCAGCTCGGCCGCGAGGCGGCTACAAGCGTACTTTAGGGTAAGGCGCTAAGTTGTTGACCCAAAACCCTGTCCTGTCGGTTTCGGAGATCGCGCAAGCCGACGCCGCGGCGATCGCGGCGGGCACGCCGGGCTTTGTGCTGATGGAACGCGCCGGCGTGGCCGTGGCCGACGCGGTCTGCGCCCGGTTCGAGCCCCAGGCGGCGCTGGTGCTGTGCGGACCGGGGAACAACGGCGGCGACGGCTATGTGGCGGCTCGGGCGTTAAAGGATCGAGGCTGGCCGGTGGAGGTCCGCAGCCTCGGCGATCCCGCCACGGCCGAGGGTCAGGCGATGCGCGCGCGCTGGACCGGGCCGACCCGTCCGCTGGATGGCGCGCTGGAGCCCTGCCTGTGGATTGACGCCCTGTTCGGGGCCGGGCTCTCGCGGCCGCTGAGCGGTCAGGCCGCGTCGGTGGCGCTGCGGATGGCCGAGGCCCCTGAGCGGGTGGTGGCCGTCGACGTGCCCAGCGGGGTGCCGGGCGATACCGGAAAGCCGCTGGGCGCAGCGGCCTGCGCGGCGCTGACCGTGACCTTCCATGCCCGCAAGCCTTGCCATGTGCTGGAGCCCGGGCGTTCGCGCTGCGGCGAGGTGGTTGTCGCCGACATTGGCCTGTCGATCCTGGAGGTCCTGCCGGGACTTGCGACCTTCGAGAACGGCCCGGAGATCTGGCTGTCGCGCTTTCCATGGCCGACGGCGGCGTCCCACAAGCATGCGCGGGGTCGGCTGATCGTGGTGAGCGGCGAGGTCTGGAGCACCGGGGCGGCGCGGCTGGCGGCGCGCGGGGCTCTGAGGATCGGCGCGGGACTGGTCACCCTGCTGTCGCCGCCGGAGGCGCTGGCGGTCAACGCCGCCCATCTCGAGGCGGTGATGCTGAGCGGGTTCGACACCGACCAGGAACTCGAGCAGGCCGCGGCGCAGGTCGACGCCGCGGTGATCGGTCCCGCGGCGGGCGTCGGCGAATCGACCCTGCTCAACGTCCTGGCGCTGGCGCGGACCGGCGCGGCGCTGGTGATCGACGCCGACGCGATCACCGCCTTTCGCGACGACCCGGAGGAGCTGTTCTCGGTGCTGGACCGCGACGACGTGCTGACCCCGCATCCGGGCGAGTTCGAGCGGCTGTTCCCCGGGCTGTTGGCCGCCTCGCCGCAGCGTATCGCCGCGGCGCGATCGGCGGCGGCGCGGGCGGGCGCGGTGGTGCTGTTGAAGGGCCCCGACACGGTGATCGCCGCGCCGGACGGTCGCTGCGCGGTCAACGGCAACGGCTCGCCCTGGCTGGCGACGGCCGGGTCGGGCGATGTGCTGGCGGGCTTCATCGGCGGGCTGATCGCTCAGGGCCTGGAGAGTTTTGAAGCCGCCTGCGCCGCCGCCTGGATCCATGCTGAGGCCGGGGAGCTGCACGGGCCCGGGCTGATTTCCGAAGATCTGCCCGACCTCGCGCCCCTGGTGCTGCGCCGGCTCTACGACCAGCGATAGGGCCAGACCCTCACGCTGCGATATCGTCGCCGACGGTCAGGGCCAGAAGGGCGAATGAGGCCAGCCAGTGCTCTCCCATATAGTCGCCGGCGACGTGCGGCAGGCTGGCGGCCAGATGCTCCTGGGCGGAGGCCAGCGCGACGGCCTGGATGGAATCACCTGGCGGCAGCGTCGCGGCCAGTTCTCGCCAGCACCAGGCGCGGGAAAAATTCAGGCCATCGAGGTGGGCGATCTTGCCGTCCGATCGGTCGGAGACGGTGGCCGGCGCAAACAGGGTGGCGGGCTGACGCTGGGCCGCGCGCGGCAGGAAGGCGGCAAACCAGGCCGCGAACTCACCCGGGGGCAACAGCCTGCGCAGGCAGAGCGCCTCGGTGAGTGTCGCCGACAGGAATTCATCGCCTGAGGGTTCCCAGGCCTGGGCGTCGCGGTCAGCCAGATACCAGGCGCGCGCCTTTTCGACGAACAGCGCGGTGAGGCCGGCATCGCCCGCAGCGAGCGCGTAGTCCTGGCCGAGCGCCAGGGCAAAAGCGGTGGACGAATGGACCCCGGTGCGAATCGGATAGTCCGCCTTTGGCAGGAACTCGTGGAACCGCTGGACGAAGACGTCGGCCAGCGGTTGGTGGATCCTTGACCAGGGTGTGTCGCGATGGGCCAGCAACTCGGCCTGCAGCTTCAGCAGCCAGCCCCAACCATAGGGTCGCTCGAAGCCGCGCGACGAGGGTCTGGCCAGATAGGCGACCTCGGCAGCGACCTTCTCCGCGGTGAAGGCGTCGTCGAACAAGGCGCGGATTGCCGGCGCCTGGGGGATCGAAGGCTCCCGGCGCAGCAACGTCGCCAGAAGCCAGTAGCCGTGGACGCAGGAGTGCCAGTCGAAGCTGCCGAAGAAGATCGGATGCAAGGCGCGCGGGTCGCACGAGTCGTCGGGGCCGTCGAGCACATGGTCGAGCTTGTTGGGGTATTCGCGCGTGACGTGGCCCAGCGCGATGGCGGCGAACCTGGCCGCGATCTGGGGGGTGAGCCGGCTAGCGGAAGGCAAGGACATACATCAGCCCCGTGTTGATCGTGAGCATCAGCAGCGCCGTGGGGATCTGCGCCTTGATCACCGCATAGCGGTCGGGGATCTCCAGCAGCGCCGGCGGCACCAGGTTGAAGTTGGCGGCGAGCGGCGTCATCAGCGTCCCGCAGAAGCCCGACAGCATGCCGATCGAGGCAATGACCGCCGGATTGCCGCCGAAATGGTTCACCAGGATCGGAATGGCCACGCCGCCGGTCAGGATCGGGAATGCGGCGAAGGCGTTGCCGAGCAACATGGTGAAAACCGCCATGCCGACGCAGTAGACGCTCACCGCAGCCAGGCGGGTGTCCACCGGCAGCCAGGTGGTGACCAGCTGCCCGATCTGATTGCCGACGCCGGCGAGCGCGAAGACGGTGCCTAGGGCCGCCAGGAACTGCGGCAGCAACGCCGCCCAGCTGACGGTATCGATCAGTCGCCGACCCTCCTGCCAGGGGCTGGCGAGCGGCTGGCGCAGCAGGATGAGGGCCGTCGCCAGGCCGATGAGCACCGCCAGCGCCAGGGAGATCAGCGTCGCCTGCTTCGGATCCATCAGCGCGACGTCGCCGAAGCGCAGCGGCTTCAGCACCAGAACGCCGACGCCCACCACCACGGGCAGGATCAGTGCGGGGATGAACAGCCGGTTTCCGAACCGCTGCGACAGGACCTGCCGCTCGTCCGCAGAGGTGGTGGCGGGGTTGCTGCGTCCGAGCTGGCCGAAGCCCGCCAGCAGCGCCAGCCCCAGCACCAGGACGCCGTTGCCCAGGTCGCCCAGCCGGTCGCCGGCCAGGAAGCTCAAGCCCACCAGCGCCCAGAAGGCGGAATTGCCGAAGCGCTTGGGATTTTCGCGGTCGCGCGCGCTGAGCACCGCGAAGCCGGCGAACATCAGGCCGGCCAGCAGATAGACGACGCCGAGCCTGATCATGACTTACCCGCGGCCTTCCCCTGACGCGCCAGCCGACGGTCGAAGAGCATCAGCCGGCCGGCATGGACGACGAACGCCGCCACAGCCGTGGGGATCGCCCAGACCGACAGGTGGATGGGATCGAGCACGATGTTGCTCGAGGTCAGGAAACCCACCATCAGCAGCACCGAGCCCATCGCCACGAAGATGTCCTCGCTGAAGAACACCGCGACGTTGTCGGTGGCCGCGGCCATGGCGCGGATAGCGTAGCGGGTCTCGGGCTCCGGGGGACCGTCGCGCACCTCCGCGGCGGCCTCGGCCATGGGGGCGACCAAGGGGCGGATGGTCTGCGCCTGCCCGGCGATCGGCATCAGGCCCACCGCCGTGGTCGCCTGGCGGAAGATCATGTAGCCGATCAGCAGCCGGCCGACGGAGACGCCGCGCAGGCCGGCGATGATCCTGGAGGCCTGTTCGCGCAGACCGGCCCGCTCCAGCAGCCCGACCAGCGGCAGCACGAGATAGGCGGTGCTGACAAAGCGATTGTCGTTGAACGCCTTGCCGAAGGCCGCGATCACCGCCAGCGGCGACAGGCCGGCGAACCAGCCGCTGGTCAGCGCCGCCAGCACAACCACCAGCAGCGGATTGAGGCGGATGGAGAAGCCTATGACGATAACGACGACGCCCAGCAGGATCAGCATTCAGGCTCCTTCAGGCGGGTGGCCGCCATTGGAGCCCGCCTCGCCGCTGAGCGCAACGGCGCTTATCGCCGGTCCAGCCAGACGTCCGCAAGGCGCAGGAAGCCCGCGACATCAATGGTCTCGGCGCGGGCCTGGGGGTTTAGGCCGGCGGCTTCGATCATCGGTTCGCCGCCAAGCGCCTTGAGGCTGGCGCGGAGCATCTTGCGGCGCTGGCCGAAAGCCGCGGCCGTGAGGGTCTGCAGGGCGTCGAGACGGACTGGCGAGGGGCGGTCGCCGCGCGGGGTCAGGCGGATCACGGCGGAGTCCACCTTCGGCGGGGGGGTAAAGGCGCGGGCCGGGACGTCCATCACGCTGGCGGCGTGGCTGGTGGCCTGGGCGATGACCGCCAGCCGGCCATAGGCGTCGTCGCCGGCCCGTGCGGCGATCCGTTCGGCGACCTCTTTCTGGAACATCAGGGTCATGGACGCCGGCCGCCAGGGGCCGGTCAGCCATTTGATGAGCAACGGTGTGCCGACATTGTAGGGCAGGTTGGAGACAACATGGGCCGGCTCCGCTTCGATCAGGACGCTCTCGTGGGCCTCCAGGGCATCGCCGAAGATCAGGACCAGGGCGTCGGGCGTCGCGGCAAGGGCCAGCTCTTGCAGCAGCGGCCGGAACCTTACGTCCTTTTCGATGGCGGTGACCCGAGCGCCGGCTTCCAGCAGGGCGCGGGTCAGGCCGCCGGGTCCCGGTCCCACCTCGATGACCCTGTCACCCGGCGACAGCTCGGCGAGCCGGACGATCTTGCGGGTGATATTGAGGTCGAGCAGGAAATGCTGACCGAACGCCTTGTTGGCCATCAGGCCATGCGCCGCGAGGCTTTCGCGCAGCGGCGGCAGGGTGTCGAGGCTCACCCCGCCCGGGTCCTTGAGAGCTGATCGGCCAGTCGGATGGCGGCGATCAGACTGTCAGGTCGGGCAAGGCCGCGGCCGGCGATGTCGAACGCCGTGCCGTGGTCGGGCGAGGTGCGGATGATCGGCAGGCCCAGCGTCACATTCACCCCGCCCCAGAAATCCAGCATCTTCACCGGGATCAGCGCCTGATCGTGGTAGAGGCAGATCGCCGCGTCGTAGCGGGCGCGCATTACCTCCGGAAACAGGCTGTCGGCCGGGTGTGGTCCGGTGACATCGAGGCCCAGATCCTCAAGCGCGCGCACCGCCGGGGCGACGATCTCGATCTCCTCGCGGCCGATGCCGCCGCCTTCTCCGGCGTGCGGGTTGAGCCCGGCGACCACCAGTCGGGGCCGGACGATTCCGAAGTCGCGCTGCAGCGCCTGGGCGGTAACCTGGGCGGTGTTGACGATCCCCTCGGTGGTCAGCAGGCCGGGAACCGCGGCCAACGGCGCATGCACCGTGACCAGTGCGACCCGCAGGTCGCCGGCGATCAGCATCATCACCGGCCCGCGCGCGCCTTCGAAGCTGGCGGCGGCGGTGAGCTCGCCCAGGAACTCGGTATGACCGGGGAACTTGAAGCCGGCATCATAGAGCGGCGCCTTGGCGATCGGGGCGGTGACGACGCCGGCGACCTTGCCGCACAGCGCCAGGCCGACGGCGGTCTCGATCCACCGGATGATCGATGGCGCGGTCGCTGCCGAGGGTTGCCCGGAGACGACGGGTGAGCGCAACGGCAGGTCGAGGACCGGCAGCGCGTCGATGAAACACGTCAGGGCCTCGGCGGGCGCGACGATCTTCCTGATGATCGCGGCCCCCGCGGCGGAAGCCGAGGCGAGAGACTGGGCGTCGCCGACCACCAGGAACGGTGGTCCGTCCCGGCGCAGCGCATTCCAGGCCTTGACGACGATCTCAGGTCCGATGCCGGCCGGATCGCCGAGGGTCAGGGCGAGCGGGCCGGGCTTCACTCTAGCGGAGTCCTATCGGGTCTCGACGGTCGCGGAATTGCGCAGGTCGCGCATGTAGCGCCGCGAGATCATGCTGAGCTGCTGGCCGGTCAGCCGGTTTTCGATCTGGTCGTGATCGGCCTGGGCGCTGCCGGCCGAACGTTTGCCGCAAACCGCCAGGACGTGCAGACCGACCTTGGTCCGGATCGGCGCGGACAGCTGACCGACGTTCAGCTTTGTGGCCGCGTCCTTGAACTCCGGCGACAGATCGCCGATTTCCGCCTCGCCGAGATCACCCGCGACGACGCCGGCGGTCTTGCCCGCCGTGGCCTCCATGTCGGCGCAGCCCTTGATGGCCAGGCGCACGGCCTCAAGCTTGACCCGGGCATCTTCGATCTGCCCGGACGTCGCCGTGGCCGGCAGAGCGATGGCGGCCTGTTTCAGGCTGACCAGGGTCTGGCCGGAGCCCGACCGCTTGTCGCGCAGATAGATGATGTAGACCCCATCCTTGACCTGGATGGGCTGGGACAACTGAC
>JANXXA010000428.1 GCA_025350885.1 Phenylobacterium sp. | reverse complement strand
CACTGGCGGACCATCCCCATCCACTCATTGTTGAGGATGAAGATCTTGATCGGCAGGTCGTGCTGAACCGCCGTCGACATCTCCTGCATGGTCATCTGCACGGATGCGTCGCCGGCGATGTCGATAACCAGGGCGTCGGGATGGGCCATCTGCACGCCGACGGCGGCGGGCAGGCCATAGCCCATGGTGCCCAGGCCGCCGGAGGTCATCCAGCGGTTGGGTTCCTCGAAATGGAAGAACTGGGCGGCCCACATCTGGTGCTGGCCGACCTCGGTGGTGATGTAGACGTCGTGGCCCCGGGTCAGCTCATAGAGCCGCTGGATCGCGTACTGGGGCTTGATCAGTGTCTTGTCGGGCGCATAGGCGAAGCCCTTGCGGGCGCGCCAGGCATCGATCTGCGTCCACCAGCCGGCCAGCGCGGCCTTGTCCGCCTTCAGGTTCCGCTGCTTCCAGATCCCGATCATGTCGGCCAGCACGCTGCCGGCGTCGCCGACGATGCCAATGTCGGTGCGGACGTTCTTGCCGATCGATGAGGCATCGATGTCGATGTGGATCTTGCGCGAGCCGGGGGAGAAGGCGTCCAGCCGGCCGGTCACCCGGTCGTCGAAGCGCGCGCCGATAGCCACCATGACGTCGCAATCGTGCATCGCATGGTTGGCCTCGAAAGCGCCGTGCATGCCCAGCATCCCCAGCCACTGCGGGTCGGACGCCGGAAACGCGCCCAGCCCCATCAGGGTCGAGGTCACCGGGGCGCCGGTCAGGGCGGCGAACTCACGCAACAGTCGCGACGCCTCGGGGCCGGCGTTGATCACGCCGCCGCCGGTGTAGAGGATCGGCCGCCGGGCCGCGGCGATCATCGCCACGGCTTCGGCGATGCGCCCAGGGTCGCCCTTGGTCCGTGGCGCATAGTTGTGAGCGTGTTTGACCTCGGTCGGACCCTGATAGGTTCCCTTGGCGAACTGCACGTCCTTGGGAATGTCGATGACCACCGGTCCGGGGCGGCCTGAGGTGGCGATGTGGAAGGCTTCGTGCAGAATCCGCGGCAGGTCGGCGACGTCCTTCACCAGATAGTTGTGCTTGGTGCAGGGCCGGGTGATGCCGATGGTGTCGCATTCCTGGAACGCATCGGTGCCGATCAGGTGGGTGGCGACCTGGCCGGTGATGACGATCAGCGGGATGGAATCCATCAGCGCGTCGACGATGCCGGTCACCGCATTGGTCGCGCCGGGGCCGGAGGTGACCAGCACCACGCCGGGCTTGCCGGTGGAGCGCGCATAGCCCTCCGCGGCATGGGTCGCGCCCTGCTCGTGGCGGACCAGGACGTGCTTCAGGCGCGGCTCGGCGAACAACGCGTCATAGATCGGCAGGACGGCGCCGCCTGGATAGCCGAACAGCACATCGACACCCTGATCGACCAGGGCGCGCACCACCATCTCGGCGCCGGAGAGGGTGATGGTCGCCCCCTCTTGGGAATTGGGGTCTTCCGGACTGGCGGCTTCGATGGTCGTCGGGTGGGCGGTCATGGGCTGGCTCGGTGATAGGGCAATAAAAAAGGCCCGCTGGGGGCCTGGTGCAAGCGACCGTTGACGGGCTGACCTGATGTCAGACCGCGGCGGGCCGCCCTACGAGTACGAGAATGTTGCGCACGAGATGTCCCGAGAAATTAGCGATCCCGCGTGTCGCATGGCGCGCCTAGGGCGTCAAGCCGGGGTTGAGCGCAAGAAACTGCCCCCATTGGGCGTCCGGCTCGATCTCGCTGAGCCTGGGCCAGTCGGCCATCTGGCCGCGCATCCAGGTGGTCTGGCGCTTGGCGTAGCGGCGGGTCTGGCGCTGCGCGGCGTCCAGGGCCTCGGCCAACGACGTCTCGCCGCGCAGATGGGCGGCGAATTCTCGGACGCCCACGGCCTTCATCGCGGGAAGCTCCGGCGCGAGGTTGCGCGCCGCGAGCGCGCGGACCTCGTCCAGGGCGCCGGCGTCGAGCATGGCGGCCAGCCGCGCGTCGCAGCGTGCGTAGAGGGCCGCCCTGGGCGGTTCCAGCGCCACCGCCGCCCACGCGCCGGCCTTCAGCGTCGGTTCGCCCGAGGCCTGCCATTCGCTCAGCGGCGTGTCGGTCGCCGCAAGCACCTCCCAGGCCCGGACCAGCCGCTGGCGGTCGGCGGGCGCGATGCGGGCGGCGGCGGCGGGATCACGGACGGCCAGCCGGTCGCGGAACTCAGCCTCCCCCAACCGGTCGTAGTCGGCCTCGGCCTCCCGCCGATGCTCGGCCGGAACCGAGGGAATCTCCGCCAGGCCGTGGGTCAGGGCGCGGAAATAGAGGCCGGTGCCGCCGACGACAATGGCCGATCGACCGCGATGGGCGATCCCATCCAGCTGCTCCGATGCCGCGCGCAGCCAGCGGCCCGCCGACCACCCCTCAGCGGCGTCGACGGTTCCGAACAGATGATGCGGAGCCCGAGCCTGTTCCTCCGGCGAGGGCCGGGCCGAGAGCACGCGCAGGTCCGCATAGAGCTGCATGGAGTCGGCGTTGACGATCTCCGCGCCGGTCGCGTCCGCCAGCCGCAGGGCCAGGGCCGACTTGCCGCTTGCGGTGGGTCCGGCGATCAGCCAGATGCGGGGCTCCATGGACCTTGTGCTCACCCTTGTGGCGCCCCCCGATGCCGGGGCCTTCAGCGTCAACCTACGCGAAGTGTTCGCCAGCGTCGGCGCGCGCGGCAAGGAAAGTCGCAAACTGGACGCCGGCGACGGCGCGGCGACCGACGTGATCGTCGAAGCCGATGACCTTGCGGCCCTGCGCGCGGCGCTGCGCGGGCCGATGGCCGATCAACAGCTGGACTGGTGCGTCCAGCCGCTGGAGGGCCGCAGGAAGCGCCTGCTGGTCGCCGACATGGATTCGACGATCATCAATGTCGAATGTCTGGACGAACTGGCCGACTTCGCAGGGCTTAAGGCGGAGATCTCGGTGATCACCG
>JANXXA010000402.1 GCA_025350885.1 Phenylobacterium sp. | reverse complement strand
GGCCGACATCGGCGTGCTGGGCGGCAAGATCGCCGCCGTCGGCGACCTGGGCCAGGCTTCGGCCGGCGAGGTGTTCGATGCGACGGGGCTGACGGTGATGCCCGGTGTCATCGACACCCAGGTGCATTTCCGCGAGCCCGGCCTGGAGTGGAAGGAAGACCTGGAGACCGGATCGCGGGCCGCTGTGCTGGGCGGCGTTGTCGCCGTCTTCGAGATGCCCAACACCGAGCCGACCACCACCGACGAAGGCGCGATGGCCGACAAGCTCGCCCGGGCCAAGGGGCGCATGCACTGCGACCACGCCTTCTATGTCGGCGGCACTCACGAGAACGCCCGCTGGCTGGGCGATCTGGAGCGGCTGCCCGGCTGCTGCGGGGTCAAGGTGTTCATGGGCGCGTCGACCGGCACCCTGCTGGTGCAGGACGACGAGGGCATCGAGCAGGTGTTGCGCCACGTCAATCGCCGCGCCGCCTTCCATTCCGAAGACGAGTACCGGCTGACCGACCGCCGGCCGCTGGCGCGCACAGGCGACTGGACCAGCCACCCGGAGGTCCGCGATGCGGAATCCGCCATCCAGTCCACGCGGCGGCTGGTGCGGATCGCCACGGCGCTGGGCAAACGCATCCACGTGCTGCACGTCACCACCGCCCAGGAGATCGCTTTCCTGGCCGAGCACAAGGATGTGGCCAGCGTCGAGCTGACGCCGCAGCACCTGACGCTGGAGGGCCCTGAAGCCTACGAGCGGCTGAAGGGCTATGCCCAGATGAACCCGCCGATCCGCGGGGCCGAGCACCGGATGGCGTTGTGGGCCGGGCTGGCCAGCGGCGTCGCCGACGTGCTGGGAAGCGACCACGCGCCGCACACGTCCGAGGAGAAGGCCCGGCCCTACCCGGCCTCGCCCTCCGGTATGCCCGGCGTGCAGACTCTGCTGCCGGTGATGCTGACCCATGTGGCGGAAGGCCGGCTCACCCTGGAGCGCCTTGTCGATCTCACCAGCCATGGGGCCAATCGCCTGTTCGGCCTGGCCGATAAGGGTCGCCTGGCCGAGGGCTACGACGCCGACCTGACGATCGTCGATCTGAAGGCGCGCCGCACGATCACCCACGCGATGATGGCCAGCCGCGTCGGCTGGACCCCCTTCGACGGGATGCAGGCCAAGGGCTGGCCCATGGCGACGATCATCCGCGGCGCGGTGGTGATGCGCGACGGCGAGGTGACCGCGCCGCACCAGGGCGAACCGGTGCGGTTCGGCGAGACGCTGATCGCATAACGCGCCGAGTTCGCTCACGAGGGGAATCAAATCGCGGGGTTCGCGGATCACTGATACCGTTGAAGTCCCGTTGTAGGAGCGCCACCGATGAACTTCGCGAAAATCACCCTGGCCTTGACCGGAGCCGCGATGGCGCTGGCGCTGGCGGTTCCGGCGTCGGCGTCCGCCGTCCTGTCCACCGGCTACGACATGCCCAACGGCGACGGCACGGCCTCGGGCGGCAGCTACAACTACTGGGACCGGTTCTACACCGGCGCCGGAGCCACCACGACTGATGGCGCGGCGCTCAGCGGCGGCAAGGGCGATCTCACCGACGGGGTCGTGGCGCCGACATTCTGGTATCTCACCGAGAACGGCGCCGGCACGGGCCCCTACGTCGGCTGGTACGATCCCGTGACCCCCAAGCCGGTGGTGACCTTTCACTTCGCCGGTTCGCCGGCCATCGGCGGCATCAATATCCACATCGACAACAGCCACGTCGGCGGCGTGTACGCTCCTGGCGCGATCCTGGTGGACGGGATCTCGCGCAGCTTTACCGGTCCGGCGGCAGGCTCCATCGGCTGGGTGGGCATTACCGGCCTCAGCCTGACTGGCGCAAACCACACCATCGAGTTCGACCAGGGACCCTTGCACGGCTGGACGTTCGTCAGCGAGATCACCTTCGACGGCAAGTCTGGCGGCGTTCCGGAACCCGCCACCTGGGCGATGATGGTCGCGGGCTTCGGTCTGGTTGGCGCGACCCTGCGCCGCCGCCGCCGCGCCGCCTTCGCCTGATACGGCCTACGCCAGACCCAGTTCGAGCCGCGCCCGCCGGGTCAGTTTGGCCGCGATCAGGGCGTGGGCGTTGGCGAGCCAGTCGGTGATGTCGGCGTCATCAACGGCGTCGAGGTTGATCGCCACCCAATGGCCCTTGGCGCAATAGGGCGCCTGGCGGCCCGGCCCGCCCTCGGTCAGCGCCACAAAGCCGATGGGCGTCACCTTGAACGACAGCCCGCCCGCCAGGCCACAGATGGCGAACACCTTGCCGCCGACCTTGTAGACGTCGGACCCGCCCCACTGGATGACGTTCGTGGTCGCGGGCAGGGCCAGGGCGACCGCCTCGACCTGCTCGCGGGTCATGCCGGTATCAGGCCTCGACGCTGACGCCGATCGGGCAGGTAACGCCCGTGCCGCCGATGCCGCAGTAGCCCGCCGGGTTCCTGGCCAGGTATTGCTGGTGATAGTCCTCGGCGAAGTAGAATTCGCCGGCCGGCGCGATCTCGGTGGTGATCTGGCCAAAACCCCTGGTGCTCAGCGCCTGCTGGTAGGCTACCCTCGAGGCTTCCGCCGCAGCCGCCTGAGCCGCAGTCACGGGATAGACGCCCGAGCGGTACTGGGTGCCCACGTCATTGCCCTGGCGCATCCCTTGCGTCGGATCATGACCCTCCCAGAACACCTTCAGCAGAGCCGCATAGCTGACCACCTTGGGATCAAAGACCACCAGCACCGCCTCGGTATGGCCGGTGCGGCCGGAACAGACTTCCTCATAGGTCGGGTTGGGGGTCAGGCCGGCGACGTAGCCCACCGCCGTCACCCAGACGCCGGGGACGGCCCAGAACTTCTTTTCCTCGCCCCAGAAGCAGCCCATGGCAAAGATCGTGGTTTCCATCCCTTCAGGATACGGCCCCTTCAGAGCGTGGCCGTTGATCACGTGGGCCTGGGCGGTGGGGATCGACTGCGCGCGGCCCGGCAGGGCGGTCTCCCGGGTGGGCTGTTCCAGGGCTTTGCGTCCGAACATGGGTCCTCCTTCGCGTCTGATCCGCAAGATAGTCATCCGGGCTCCCATTTGCACGCCTGGGAAAGGCTGACGACAACGCGGTTTCATGCCAGTCTGCGGACTCCAACTCGGGAGAGACACCCATGCGACGTATAGTGAAGGCCACATTGATCGGCGGATGCTTGGCAGTGCTGATCGCCGGCGGATCGGCGCTGGCCACCGGGGGCGCGGGCGGCATGGGTGGGGGGTCGATGGTTCCTTCCGGCCGCGACGGCGACCTGCAGAACGGCTCCGGTCCACGCTATGACCCGGCGGCCGAGTACGCCAAGACCATCGCCGCCTTGAAGGCTCAGCAATACAAGGACGCCGCCAAGGCCGCCGAGCACGTCACCGAGGCGGTGCCGAAGAACCCCGATGGCTGGCGCCTGCTGGGCGCGGCCAAGGCCGGCGGCAACGATTGGAAAGGCTCGCGCCGGGCCTATGAAAAGGCCCTCAGGCTGACACCGGAGGACGCCGCGACCCATGCCGGCCTTGGTCTGGCCCTGGCCAATCTGAAGGATTCCAAGGCCCAGACCGAGGCCGACTGGCTGAAGGCCAAGGCTCAGGCCTGCGGCGAAACCTGCCCCGACGCCGCCCGCCTGAAATCGTTCACCTCGGCGGTGGAAAGCGCCATGACCCCGAGCGCGGCCGGCGCGCCCAAGCCCAGCGCCCGGTTGGCCCCCTCAATGCTGTTTGGGGGCGGCAGGGCGGGCGATGCGGCCTACGTCCAGGCTGTCAGCCTGATCAATGAGCGGCGCTATGACGAGGCGCTGGCCTCGCTCGACGCGGCCGCGGCGACCTTCGGGCCGCACCCCGACATCCTCACCTACCAGGGGTATACTTGGCGGAAAAAGGGCGATTATGCCCGCGCCGAGGGCTACTACCGCCAGGCCCTGGCCATCGACCCCAGGCATATCGGCGCCACCGAATATTATGGAGAGCTGAAGGTCGCCCGGGGCGACATCGCCGGCGCACGCCTGATGCTGGCCCGCCTGGACCACCTCTGCGCCTACGGCTGCGCCGATGCCGAGGAGCTGCGCCGTTGGATCGACGCTGGCGGCGAACCGCAACACCCCTAGCGGTCGCGGGGTTCCTCGCGGGGGGCCTTGTCCTGGCGGGGCTCGCGGCCGCCGGCGCGGCTGCGGCCCGCAGCGGCCCGGCGATCCGGGCGATGCAATGGGTGGCGCCTGGCGCCGACCCCGCGCGCGCGCTCGGATCATCTCCCACCGAATGCCTGAAGCCGCCGCCCGACCCCACGCTGGCCCATCGCGTGGAGGTGGGCCGGGCGGCTTTCCGCACGCCGATGGTGCTGGGCGGCCAGGCGGGGCGCGCGGGAATTTCCTGCGAGACCTGCCACCGCGCCGGGCGCGACAACCCGGACTTCCTGTTCCCCGGGGTGTCCGGCGCGCCGGGCACGGCCGATGTGACCAGCTCACTGTTCTCCACCCACCGGGGCAATGGTATCGACGACCCCAAGCCGATCCCCGACCTCGCAGGGCCGAAATCGGCGCTCAAGGTCAACCAGGCGCCTGCTGACCGCAAGCTCGAGCCGTTCATTCACGGGCTGATCACCGAAGAGTTCGATGGCCCGGAACCCAGCCCCGCCGTGCTTGACGGCCTGGCCGCCTATGTCCGGGCGCTGGACCCCGCCGCCTGCCCCGCCGCGCCGCGTCGGCCGCTGGGCGTGGAGATGCTGATGGACGACGTGCGACGCGCATTGCGCGCGGGGCGGACGCAGATTGCGCGCGGTGACCCGGCCACGGCGAGCGTGATGGTCGCCGCTGCCCGCACCCGGCTGGGGCTGATCGACGAGCGGTTCGATACGCCCGCGCTGGCCGCCAGCCGCCGCACGCTGCGCGCCGCCGACCGCCAACTCGCCGACGCCCAGGCCGGGCTGCGCACCGGGCGGCCTGATGTCGCGCCGGCTCTGGCCGACTGGCTGCGGCGATCACGCCCGCTGGAGGCGCGGCTGGTCGGCCAGGCGCCGCGTTCGCTGTTCGATCCCGCCCGCCTGATCGAGGCCGCCAAGCGGCGCTTGCCCGGCTAGCGCGCAATCTGTATGACCCGCCTTCCGCCGGGAGGCACCCTCCATGGGCGTTGAGGTGCGGTGGCCGAGTGGTTGAAGGCGCACGCTTGGAAAGCGTGTTTAGGTGAAAGCCTAACGTGGGTTCGAATCCCACCCGCACCGCCAAATCCCAGCTTCCCTGGGCATTTCCAATCGCCTAAGGTTCTCGGGTTCTGGCTCGTGTACCAACTGGTACACCGGACTGGTACACCACCGGGCGATCAAGA
>JANXXA010000350.1 GCA_025350885.1 Phenylobacterium sp. | reverse complement strand
ACCGCGGCCGCATCGTGCTGCACGCCAGCATGGAAGAGATCGAGACCCGCTTCGCCGAGCTGATGATCCCGTCCGACCGCCTGGACGCGGCCCGCGCGTTGAGGCCGATCCACGAACGCCAGCTGTTCGGCCGCCACATCCTGCTGTTCGACGGCGCCGACCGCGAACGGCTCGCGGACCTCGGCGAAGTCCGCCCCGCCAGCCTCGCCGACCTGTTCGTGGCAATCCTCGGCGGCGCCCCCTCGCAAACGGAAAAATCGGGAGCCCGCGCATGAGCCAGACACCCAACGCTGTGCGCCCCTTCTACTGGTCGGTCCGCCGCGAACTCTGGGAGAGCCGCTCGATCCTGGTCGCGCCGCTGGCCACCGCTGGACTGGTGCTGCTCGGATTCCTGTTCAGCACCATCGGCATGCCGGGCCGGCGGCTGGCGACCCTGGCCCTCGACCCGATCCACCAGTTGAAAGCCATCGGCGAGCCCTATGCCGTCTCCGGCGCGGTTCTCACGGGGGTGATGATGATCGTGGCGCTGTTCTATTGCCTGGGCGCGCTGTTCGATGAACGCCGCGACCGCAGCATCCTGTTCTGGAAGTCGCTGCCGGTGTCGGACCTGACCACGGTGCTGTCGAAGGCGGCGATCCCGCTCGCGGTCTTGCCGACGCTGACCTTCGCGGCGACCGTCGGGGCGCAGGCGATCATGCTGCTGATCTCGACGCTGATCCTGGCTGCCGCGGGCGTCAGCACGGCGATCCCCTGGACGGTGGGCGCCATCGTCGCCGAGGGCGTCGCGCTCGCCTACGGACTGGTTGCGCTCAGCCTGTGGCTGGCGCCGGTCTATGGCTGGCTGCTGCTGGTGTCGGCCTGGGCGCGGCGGGGCCCGTTCCTCTGGGCCGTGCTCCCGCCGCTGGCGGTCTGCGTGATCGAGCACCTCGCGTTCCGGTCCAACCTCTTCACCGCGGCCTTGATCGACCGGCTGACCGGCGCCGACGAGCACGCCTTCGTTGCATCGTCGTCGACAGCCCATACGGCGCCGGCGGGCGTGACGCAGATCGATCTGGCCGGGTTCGTCGCCAGCCCCGGACTTTGGGGCGGCCTGATCGGTGCCGCCGCCTGCCTGGCCGCCTGCGTCTGGCTGCGCCGCCGTCGCGAACCGATCTGACGTCGGCTCACCAGGAGCACCCGGCATGAACCTGCAACTTGACCCCGCAGCTCCAGTCATCTTCCGCGTCGCGGCCGACGTGGCCCTGGTGCTGCACGTGGGCGGCGCGAGCCTGGCCCTGGTGTCCGGCGCGGCCGCGCTGGTGGTGCGCAAGGGCGGTCGCCTGCATCGGTGGAGCGGCGTGGTCTTCGCCGTCTCCATGCTGGTGATGTCGGGCGTCGCCGCCGTGGTGGCGCCGCTGCTGCCTGACCGGGTCTCGGCGATGATGGGGCTGTTTGCCTTCTACCTGACCGCCACCGGCTGGATGGCCGTGGCGCGCCGGGCGCCAGGCGGGCGGAGCTTCGAGATCGGCGCGTGCCTCTTCGTCCTGGGCATCGCGCTCGCCGACCTGGCGATTGCCTGGTTCGGGCCATCCACGCCCGGCGGCCAGATCGACGGGCAGTCGTCGCAGATCCTCTATGCGTTCGGCGGGGTCGCTCTGCTCTGCGCGGCCCTCGACGCCAGGGTCCTGCAACGGGGCGCCCTGTCCGGCGGACCGCGGATCGGCCGGCACCTTTGGCGCATGTGTTTTGCCTTCTTCATCTGCGAGGGGTCCTTCGCCGCCCAGCCCAAGGCTGTACCTGAAGCGTTGCACGGCTCCTCGCTGGTCATCGCTCCGGGCCTCGCCGCGCTCGTGCTGATGGTCGCCTGGTTGATCCGCCTGCAGCTGCCCCGCGGCCGTTTCCGGCCACGCTTCGCTACCTCCTGAGCCAAAGGATCGCAACCGCATCATGTCCCGCCTGCCCATCGTGATCATCGCCCTGTCCCTGGCGGCCGGCGCCGCCGATGCGGGCCCTTATCGGGCGCCGCGCACCGCGTTCGGAGCCCCCGACCTGCAGGGCCTGTGGACCAACACCTCGCTGACGTTCCTGCAGCGCCCGACGGTGTTCAAGGCCCTGGTCGCCACCGACAAGGAGGCCGCCTTCATGGAGACCATGTTCCGCAAGATGGTCGGCGACCTGATCAGCCCCGATCCCATCGATCCGAAACTTCCCGCGCCGCCGGTGGTCAAGGAGGCCCCGCAGACCGACTATCTGGAGATGGATATCCATCTGGCCCGCCTGAACGGTCAGCTGCGCTCCTCCTGGATCGTCGATCCGGCGGATGGCCGCCTGCCCTTCTCGCAGGCTGGCAAGGCGATCCGCGACCAGGCCATCAAGGATGATCTCGACGGCCCAGAAGGTCGGCCGACGGAAGAACGCTGCCTCACCGCCATCGGCTCGCCGGAAGGTCCGCCGATGATGAACACCGGGTTCAACGGCCACTACCAGATCGTCCAGACGCCAGGCTATGTGGTCATCCACATCGAAATGAACCACGACCTGCGGATCATCCGGATGGGCCAGCACACCCACCTGCCCGCCCCCCTTCCGGCCAGCATCCGCCCCTGGATGGGCGATTCCGTCGGCTGGTGGGACGGTGAGACCCTGGTCGTGGAGACCACCAACATGAACCCCAAGTCCTACGTCGGCAGCCTGGGCGGCGGCTTTCCCTACTCCGCCCCGGGCCGGCTGACCGAGCGCTTCACCCGCACGGCGAAGGACCAGATGCTCTATCAATTCTCGGTGGACGATCCCGGCGTCTTCACCAAGATCTGGCGCGCCGAGATGCCCATGCGCGCCGCCAAGGGTCCGATCTACGAATATGCCTGCCACGAAGGCAACTATTCCCTGCCCAACATCCTTGAGGGCGCCCGGGCCATGGCGCGCGCGGCGCCCGCTCAGTCCTCGTCGCAGCTCAGCCGGTAGCCGATCCCCGGCTCGGTGAGCAGCAGTTGCGGGCTCGACGCGTCGGCCTCCAGCTTCTGCCGCAGCTGGGCCATCAGCACGCGCACGAACTGGGCGTCGGCGGTGGCGTCGCTGCCCCACACCGCGATGATGATCTGGCGATGAGTGACCACCTGGCCCGCATGACCTGCGAGGATCCGCAACAGCTGGTATTCGCGCGGCGTCAGCCGCACCTCCTGGCCATCGACCAGCACCCGGCGCGCCGGGAAGTTGATCTCCAGGGCGCCGAAGCGGAACGCCGGCTGGGCGGAAAACCGCCGCTCGCGCCCGCGCATCACCGCCCGCATCCGCGCCAGCAGCTCGCCGACCCCCACCGGCTTGTTGACGAAATCGTCGGCTCCCAGGTCCAGCGCGGCGATCTTCTCGCTCTCCAGATCGCGCGCCGACAGCACGATGATCGGCACGTCGGACCATTCGCGGATCCGCTGGATCACCTCCTTGCCGTCCATGTCCGGCAGGCCCAGGTCCAGGATCACCACCTCGCTGGGGTCACTGGCGAGCGCGGTCAGCGCCGCCTCGCCCGTCGTCGCGACCGCCACCGTGACCCCCGCCGCGGCCAGCGCCGGCGTCAGGGCGCGCACGATCTGCGGCTCGTCATCGACGATCAGCAACCGCCCCAGGACCCCGCTCATGCCGCCGCCGGCAGGCTCAGCGAGACGACCAGCCCGCTCGGTCCATCGGCTCTAAGGTCCGCGTGCGCCTGGCCGCCCATGCCCTGCATCACGCCGCGCACGATCGACAGCCCCAGGCCGGTGCCGGGCGTGCGCCGGGCGCCCGAACCGCGATAGAACTTGTCGAACAGCTTGCCGAGTTCGCCCTCCAGCACGCCGGGCCCCTCGTCGGTCACCTGCACCACGACCTGACCGCCGCGCCGGGCGCTGGTCACGGCGATTGCGCCGTCCATGGAACTGTAACGCACGGCATTCTCCATCACATTGACAAGGGCCACTTCAAACAGCACCGGATCGCCCACCGCCACGCCGGCGTCGGCGCCCAGCGTACAGGCGATCGACCTGCGGCTGTACAGCTTCTCGAAACGGCGTCGCACCCGCCCGACCACCTCAGCCAGGTCGAAGGCGGCGCTATGGGCGTCAAGCGCGCCGGATTCCAGGCGGCTCATGTTCAACAGGTTGGTGACGAAGATGTTCAGCCGTTCGGCCTCCTCCTGGATCGTGGCGATCAGGTCAGAGCGGGTTGGCGCGTCGAACCGGTCGCCGAATTCCTGCAGTGAGGTCGCCGAGGCCAGCACCGCGGCCAGCGGCGTGCGCAGGTCGTGGCTGATCGATGACAGGAGCGTATTGCGCAGGTCCTCGGTTCGCGCTCGCCCCTCGGCCTCGGCCTTGGCGACCGCCAGCTGGGCGCGAGCGATGGCGGCTGCGCCGGCGTCGGCCAGGATCTGCAAGAGCGCCTCCTCGTCGTGGTCCAGCGGCGCATCGGCGCGCCAGCCGGCGATCCCGCCATCAGCCATGGCCCAGATCCGCCAGCCGGCCGCCTCGCCGTCTCGGGGGTCGCCGGCGACCTCGCCCAGCCTGGCCCGCGCGGCGCTCAGCACCATGGGCGGCGGAGGCTCGCCCGCGGCGAAACAGAACTCGCCTGTGTCCAGCACGAAGGCCAGCCCCCGCGCCGCCGCCGCCAGATGCTCGGCCAGCCGCGTGCGGATCAGGCCGGCGTCATCGGAGGCGGAGAACTCCCGCGTCGCCTCGAACAGCAATGCGGTCGCCCGCGCCCGGGCCCGGGTCCGCCCCGCTCCGAGTCCGAGCCGCGGAGCAGTGCGAGCACTCGCGGCTCCCAGTC
>JANXXA010000343.1 GCA_025350885.1 Phenylobacterium sp. | reverse complement strand
CGTCGCCGCCGCCGGTGCGCGCGGTGTTCAACCATCCGGCGCGCTCGACGCCCTGCTGGCCGGTGCGGGGCTGTAGTTTTCTGTTGTATACCTCGTAGTTCTAGGCTTTATACCTTTCAGTTCGAGGTATAAGGCCCGCGCGACGATGGCGACGACGAACCCCAGTTTCATGAACGGCGTGCCGGAGCTTCTGGTGCTACGCCTGCTGCGCGGGCGCGAGATGTACGGCTACGAGATCGTCCAGGAGATCCGCGAGGAGACCGGCGAGGTCGTGAGCCTTGGCGAAGGCGTGGTCTATCCAGTGCTGCATGCGCTGGAGCGCAGCGGCGCGATCACCTCGGACCGCCGACCGGTCGGCGGCCGCAGCCGCATCTACTATTCGCTGTCGCCCACGGGTGCGGCACGCCTGATTGAACTCACCGGGCTCTGGTCGCGGATCACTGGGGCGGTGCAGCAGGTGCTGGTTGGAGGCGGGCGTGCAGGCCTCGTTTGACCCCCTGTGGCGGCGACTCCTGGAGGGCGGGGTCCGGCCCCGGCCAGCCCGCCGCTACCTGGCAGAGTTGAAGGACCATCTGGACGACCTCATTGCCGAAGAGCGCCGGGCGATGAGCGATCCGCGCGACGCGGAGACCCGGGCGCTTTCCAGACTAGGGAGTTTCGACATGCTGGCCGACGCCATGATTGAACGTCGCGAGTTCCAGACCTGGGGCCGCAAGGTGCCGGTCGCCGCCTATCTCATCGCACCCGCTGTCGCCCTGGCGGCGGTCACGGTGCTGTCGGTGGCAGCGGTGGTGCTGACCGTCAAGCAGGTGCATGGCGCGGCGGGCGCGCCCCCGCAATGGCTGGGCGAGTTCGCCACCGGCATGATGTTCTTCAGCCATGCGATCCTGCCGGTGCTTTTGGCGTGGGCGCTGGGCGTGGCAGCCTTCCGCAACCGCTCGGCCCTGCTCTGGCCGGCCTGCGGGATCGTCGCGATGGCGGCGTTGGGAACGACCTTCCACGTCACCCTGACCCTGCCGTCCGCCACAACGCACGGCGAAGTCTCGGTTTCGCCGGACGGCATCGTTGCTTTCGGGGCCCTCCTGGCGGCCGCCGCCCTGCCCTATGCGGCGCTATTGCTGTGGCGGTCCGCACGTGAGCGTCAGGGCGTCTGATCAGGAAAAAGCGCTAGGGCGGGGCTGTAGCTAACCCTCGGCGCCAGCCTGCTGGGCGAATTTCCAGCTGGCCTGGGCCAAACTGACGACCCGGTCGGCCTGCTGGGCGTCGAGCGCGCCGGATGGTTGAACACCGCGCGCACCGGCGGCGGCGACGCGCGCGCCAGGCGGGTCGTCCGGTCTGTGGTGGTCACGGATAACCTTGGCTCTGGATCCAGCACCTGATGGAAGGCCGTCCCCGCTTACTCGAAGCTGCGCCAGTCGGCATTGATCTCGGACGCGACGGCTTCATGGACATTATTTCAGGCGACCTCGATCCGATCGTTCCCACCAAACGGATCGACGTGCACCGAAAATCGCCGGGCGAGGGAAATCGGCGCCCGGCGCTTGCCATCCTGGCGGAAGGCCACAAAGCCGGCGGCCTCTAGTTTCCCGAGGGTGCGCGCCAGGTTGGGCTCCGCCCGATGGGTCAGACGCGCCAGGGCAGCGACCGATTGCGGTTGTTCATCACGGATGATCCGCAGGAGTTCGCGGTTTTCCGGCGTCAGCAGGCGCATCAGGGACTCGGCGCTTTCCACGACTAAGCCACCGGCCCCGGCCGGCGCCGGTCCGCCCTTGGCTGCGGCCAACAGGTCATTCTTGAACCCCGCCCAGCTTTGCACCTTCGGCTTTGCCGTCGTCATCGGTCAGATCCTTCTCGCCAATCATCACAGCCAAGACGCCGCGCTCTCCCAGAACCCGATCGACCTCGCCCAGGAAATCCTGGACCAGCTGCAAGGCGGACCGGAACACATAGGGCCGGCCCTTGTCCGTATCGGTCCGATGCCAGTGATCGTGCGCGTCCGGTTTGGCCTTGTACCGGCCGCCCAAAGGCGGCACGGCATGGGCGTTGTCGAACCCCAGCAGCCGATGGCCGTCCGGATCGTGGAGGGTCAGGCTGTAGGAGAGCCCATGCGGCCGCTGCTGCGTGGGCGTCGTGCGCTTCACTTCGATCTTC
>JANXXA010000305.1 GCA_025350885.1 Phenylobacterium sp. | reverse complement strand
CACTGGGGCACGACTCCCGGCCTGAACCTTCTCTACGTCCACATGAACCGGCTCATCGAGGATCTGGGTCATGTCGAAGCCCAGGGTGCGGGCTTCCAGATCAAGGGCGTCCTGCGCATTGTCGAACAGCCAGGCCCGCTCGCCATCCCCCCACCATGGCCGCAGGCGCGCGGAAAGGTCGGCGGCTTCCGGCCGGCGGTCGCCCTTGAACAGTTCGGCGAAATAGCGGAGCCGGCGATAGGCCGGCTGCTGGTCGAAGTTGGCGTCGACGGCGTCCTTGACGCGGGCCAGGTCCTCCGGCCCGAGCGCCTCGCCCGGCCGCGCCACCAGACGGGCCGTCCAGTCGGACAGGAAGGCCCGGTTGGCCGGCGAGTCCGCCAGTTGCAGCGGGTTGAACCCCGTGGGCGTTCCGGGGCGGATCGCGTCGTAGCGGCCGCCGATGGCGCGCAAAAAGATCTCCGCGCCCCGGTCCTTGTCAAAGAATACGATCCGCGGGTCGAACTTGCGCGCCTGCGCCAGCAGGAAGCTCAGCACCACGGTCTTGCCTGACCCCGACGGGCCGATGATCGTGAAGTTGCCCAGGTCGCCCTTGTGGAAATTGAAGTGGTAGGGGCCCGCCGAAGTGGTCTCAAGAACAGTGACCGCCGGGCCCCACTGGTTGCCGTCCGCCTGGCCAACCGGAAAGTTGTGGCCCGAGGCAAAGCCCGCGAAGTTGCCGGTGGAGATCAGCGCGCGCCGCGCGATGTCCTTGAAGTTGCCGGGGAACTGCGCCCAGAACGCCGCCTCGAGATTGACCTCCTCGCGCACGGCGATGACACCCATCTCGGTGAAGCTGGACTGCACCTCGGCGGCCGCCTCATTCAGGGCGGCCAGGGTGGGCGCGCGGACCATGACTGTCAGATGGTGCTCGCCAAAGGCGGCCCGCCCGGAGGCGACGTCGTCCTTCGCCGCGGTCAGGCCCATACGCAGGCTCATCGCCTCATCGTCCGCCGAACGCATCCGCCGCAGCGCCAGGTTCATCCGGTCGAGGCTGGCCTGGCGGTCGACGAAGCCGAAACTCTGGCTGATCACCAGCTCATGCGGCAGGCGCAGCAGGTCATCGAGCATCCCCGGCGCCGTCTGGGGCGGATACTCCTTGATCGAGATCAGGGCGGCGAAGGTGCGCGCCTGGGCGGCTGAGCGCGACAGTTCCAGGGCGTCCGCGCCGAACGTCACCCGGCGATGGGGGATGTGCTCGCCCAGATCGCACTGCGGCAGGAGCACCGGCTGGAGCGTGCCGTTGTAGAGCGATGCCAGGAACTCCAGCGGCTCGGAACAGGGCCCGCTTGGTGTGTCGTAGGCGCTGAGCACGCGCGCGCCATAGGGGGCCAGGGAGGCCATCAACGACTCTCGCGCCGCGTCCAGTTCGCGCTGTTCGATGTTCCGGGCCGCGTCGGTCTGCGCCTGGCCCGAGCCGGTAATCGCCCGCAAGGCGCCCTCGACCAGGCCAACGCGGCCTTGTAGCGGCCGGCGTACGAGGGTCAGGAAAAGCGCGTTGACGTAGAGCTTCTTGGCCGCCAGCCGGCCGCGCCAGGCTTCGTCGAGCGTGCGGCTGAAATCGTCGGCGTAGTCGCCTTCCAGCGTCGGAGTAACCTCGCGCCGGACCACGTGGTGATAGAGCGCGAAGCGGGAATTGGCGAGCGCCCGCAGCGCGCCGTCGCGCAGCGCTTTGCGATAGTTGATCTCTTCGGTGTCGGCGGTCTCGAAGGGCAGGCCCTCCAGCTGAATGACCTGCAGCAGCATGCCGTCGCGGGTGGCGATCGTCCGGTCATCGACGTGACGGGCATAGGGCAGCCGCGCGCCGGCGCTGGCTTCTTGAGCGGGCGGAGCGCGGCGGGCCTTGGGGCTGAGGGGCTCGGTCATGGACGATAGGAGTTGGCGCGCCAGACGGACCAGTTCTTCACGCGCGGGCAGCGGCTGACCTTGGTCAGCCACAGGTCGAAGATGCGCGGCTCCTTCAGGCAGGCGACGTAGCCCAGCCCATGGATCGCCAACGCCGCCAAGAGCGCCCAGAACGACTTGGAGATCAGGAACAGCTCGGCCGTCACCACGGCGTTCAGGACGAAGTAGCTATAGGTCACGCCGGCGAACATCTGCGGCCGGGTCAGCGCGCCGAACACCACGTCCCGCTCAAGCTGCGCGGCCATGGTCAGACACCGCCCGCGGCCTGGCGCAGGCCAGCCACGATGGCCCCGGCCCCGAACAGGATGAAGCACCCGAGGATGACGGTGGCTCCGTAGCGCCAGTTCAGCCGACCGGTCAGCATCATGAAGCCGACGGCCGCGACGGCGATCACGGCAGCGACTGTGGCGACGGTGCCGAGTAAGGTGCCTTGAAGCCAGTTCAGCGCCCCGACAATGGCGCCGGAACCGGCGGGATCGGCCACCTGGGCCCGGGCCGCGCCGGCCAGCGCGAGCTGCGCCAAGCCGGCCAAAGCAACGCTTGAACGCATGCTGAAGTGGGAAAGAGTGCGAATGAGCTTGGCTCCTATCGGCCGGTTACGGGCGCGAGGCCCGCGACCAGGGATTTCTGGGCGATCCGCGAAAGGATAGTCGCGACATAGGCCGTGGTTTCCTGGAACGGCGGCACGCCGCGATACCGGTCCACCGCGCCGGGCCCGGCGTTGTAGGCGGCTAACGCTAAACGCATATCGCCACCATATCGATCCATCATCTGACGCAGGTAGGCTGCGCCGCCGTGGATATTCTCGCTGACGTCATAGCGATTGACCCCCAGGTCACGCGCCGTGGCCGCGGTCAGCTGCATCACGCCCACAGCGTCGCGGTTGGAGACCGCCTGCTGGTGGAACCGCGACTCGCGCCACGCCACCTCCGTCACCAGGTCGGGGCTGAGCTGCTGACGGCGGGCGGCCTCGCTGATGACTTTCGAGATATCGACTGCAAGCCCGGCCGGCGCTGCGGTCCGGCCGTTGATCGGCACGGCTCCGTCCGGACCGAACACCGCTGGCGCGGCGTAGGTAACCGCCGCCCCGTCCGGCGCGATCTCGATCACATCGGCGACACACGGGAAGGCGATCGCCGCGATTGCGGCGATCGCCAGGCGGCGCAGGGACAGGGGGACAATCCATGCGCTTCCGTCGGCAGCAGATGTTCGGATGGGCATCTGCTGCAAACCTAGGTCCCGGGCAGTGGCACAGGCTCCGCCGTCGCGTTGACCGGGATCACGTCGCCGGGGGCGATATCGACCGGCTCGGTGTTCGCCCCGCCCTGGTAGGCCGAGGCGAACTTGGCGCCGAACTGGTCCTCGAACTTGGCCGCCGGCGGGGTCACGGTAGTGGTTGTCCCGCCGCCACCCCCGCCGCCGCAGGCGGAGAGGACGGCGCCGAGCAGGACCACGGCCACGGTCGTCAGAAGAGTGCGTTTCATGAGCGCGATCCTACGGGTGGGGCTTGGTGGAAAGGGGATCGGGAATGGTGGTCCGCGGCGAGTTGGTCAGCGGCGAGTTCAGGTACGGGAAGGCGTTCTGCAACTCGGCCGCGCTGCTCGGGGCGCCGTCGGTCAGGGGGGCGTTACCGACCGGCGCGTCAGCCGGCTTGCAAAGTCCCAGGTCTGTCGGCACGCCGCTGATCGGGACCGGATAGCAGAGCCGGCCCATGGCCACCCGCAGGGTGATGTCGACGGTGTCGTCGCCCGGCCGGCGGCCGTTCGGGTATCCCGCGAGGTCGTCGGCGACCACGCCATAGCTTTTCTGCGCGTCGCGCGGCGTGGGATTGACCGCCGTGTTCAGCCGCATCATCTCCGAGGCCGTCACCGTCTTCTGCTGGTTCAGCGTCTTGATGCCGGTCAGGAA
>JANXXA010000290.1 GCA_025350885.1 Phenylobacterium sp. | reverse complement strand
GGAGGAAGCCCCCTCGCCCGCCATCGACGCGGCCACCCGCGCGCGGATCGGCAAGGTGGTGGTCGATGCGGTGAAGGCCATCGGCTACCTCGGCGTCGGCACCATCGAGTTCCTCTATGAGAACGACGAGTTCTTCTTCATCGAGATGAATACCCGCCTGCAGGTGGAGCACCCGGTCACCGAGGCGATCACCGGCATCGACCTGGTGCGCGAGCAGATCCGCATCGCCGCGGGCCTGCCGCTGTCGTTCAGCCAGAAGGACGTGGTGTTCGAGGGCCACGCCATCGAGTGCCGGATCAACGCCGAGAACCCGAAGACCTTCGCCCCGTCCCCCGGCCTGGTCACCGACTTCCACGCGCCCGGCGGCCTGGGCGTGCGGCTGGATAGCGCGCTTTATGCCGGCTACACGATCCCGCCCTACTACGACTCGCTGATCGGCAAGCTGATCGTCCACGGCCGCGACCGTGACGAGTGCATCGCCCGCCTGAACCGCTGTCTCGGCGAGATCGTGGTGGCCGGCATCGACACCAACATCCCGCTGTTCCAGGAGCTGATCCAGCAGCCCGACATCATCGCCGGCGCCTACAATATCCACTGGCTGGAAACCTGGATGAAGGCCCAGGCCAGCGCCTGAGCACCACCCTGGGTCATCCCGGTTTCGCGAAGCGAAGACCGGGACCCATGATCTCAAATTGCGATGTTCGGAGCGCGACATCGCCGTCACGCTGGCTTGCAGCGATCGCGCTCATGGGTCCCGGTCTTCCGCGTGCCGCGGAAACCGGGATGACGCTCGTGGGGACGAGAGGCATTGGATACAGTCTCACCGTGCCTGACTTCGACGCCCGCGATCTGCTGGACTGCTACGCGCGCGGCGTCTTCCCCATGGCCGACGCGCGGGAGGACGAGCGGGTTTTCCTGATCGATCCGGAACGGCGGGGCGTGCTCCCGCTGGAGGGGCTGCATGTGTCGCGCCGTCTGGCGCGGACTGTGCGGGCAGAGGCGTTCACGGTGCGCTTCGACACCGCGTTCGCAGCGGTCGTGCAGCGCTGCGCTGAGGCCGGACCGGGGCGGATGGAGACCTGGATCAATCGCCCGATCGAGGCCCTCTATGCCGGCCTGCACTCTGACGGGTTCGCCCATAGCGTCGAGTGCTGGCAGGACGCAGAGCTTGTCGGCGGACTCTATGGCGTCTCGCTACACGGCGCGTTCTTCGGCGAAAGCATGTTCTCGCGGCGGCGCGACGCCTCGAAGGTGGCGCTGGTCCACCTGGTGGCGCGGTTGATCGCTGGCGGCTACCGGCTGCTCGACGCCCAGTTCATGACCGCGCACCTGACCCAGTTCGGGGCGTTGGAGATCTCGCGGGCCGACTATCGGCGCAGGCTCGCCGGGGCTCTCTCCGCCGAGGCGGACTTTCAGCGCGCGGGCGCAGCAGCGATGGGCGGCGCGGCGGCCCTGCAGGTGATCAGCCAGGCGTCGTAGACCGGGTGTTCCAGCGGGTGCAGGCCGGGCGAGGAGGCGAACATCCAGCCCTTGAAGGCCTGGCGCGGCGCCAGCGCCGGTTTGCCGGGTTGCGGGCGCGGCTGGGAGTCCACTGTCAGGTAGGCGATGGAGTCGTCGATGGCCTCGTCGGGCGCGGCGCGTTCGCAGGCCTTGACCGTGAACACCAGACTTCTGAAACGCACCGGGCGGCCCACCGCCGCCTCGAAGCGGACGCTCTCGGCGGTCACCTTGTCCAGCGCCTGCAGGACGGCGACATCATAGCGCGCGCGACGCACCGGGAGACCCGTGGGCTTGTCCGCCGCCGGGGCCGGCGGCGCGGCGGCGACCTCCTTTTCGGAGATGGCCGGGACCGCGATGGGCGCGGGTGTCGGCACGCTGACTGGTGGAGCCTCCTCGGCAGGCGGGGCGGTCGCGGGCTCCCCCGTCGGACCGGGCTGGGCGCGAACCATGCCCGTCGTGGCCAGGATGGCTATGGCGGCAAGCCAAAGCGCCTGTTGGAAACGAGACTTCAACGGGACCGGAGGGGACACGGACGGCGGCCTATTCCGGGGTCCAAGCCTCGTAGTCGCCGGTGGCCTTCTGGCGCTCGCCGCCGCGGGCCAGCGAGCCTTGCGGGCGGCGCGCGTGGATGGTGCCGGTGAGGTTGGGCAGATGCGGCTTTTCCCACGGCTTGATGACGAACGGCTCGACCGTGGGCGGCAGGGCGAAGGTGTGATGCAGCCAGCCGTGCCAGTCGGGCGAGACCTTCGAGGCGTCGGCATAGCCCTGGTAGATCACCCAGCGGCGCAGCCGGCCGTCGTAGCTGTCGGAATTGTCCTTGGCCTCGAAATAGCGGTTGCCCCGCTCGTCCTGGCCGATGAAGACGCCGCGGCGGCCGATATGAAAGCGCGCGCCAAGGGTGGCGCCGTTCCACCAGGTAAAGATCGACTTCAGGAAGTTGAGCACGGGGGGTCTTCGTTTCTCGGAGGCCAGGCAGGCGGGAACGCGCGGACTATAGGCGGGCGGATTTGGAGCGTCCAGCGTCGCGCCGGACTCGCGCCTTCAGCAAGATGTTGGGGACGAAGTGGCAGGCAGCCACAACATCTATTGATCGGCGCGGCCGCCGACGCCTACCCTGTCCCTCAAGGAGTCGGTCGATGGGTCGCGAAACGTCGCGGACGAGAATCGAAGCGCGGATGGTGGAGGTCGGTGGTCGGCTCGTGCAAGCCACGGCCCCGAGCCATTGGACGACCGCGCGGCTGGACGCCTGGATCGACTGGGCGGACGGGGCGACGGACCTGCCCCTGGCCATCGACGGGTTCGTGGAAGACCTGACGGCGAAGGCCCAGGCCCGGGGCCTGGTGAAGGATGTCCGGGCGCGCACCCGGTTCCGCGACGATCTGACCGCGGCCCTGCTGCAAGGCGTGATCGCGATCGGCCCGGCGCCCTTCGGGGAGGCGAGCCCGGTGATCGACGCTGCGGCGCCGGAAATGAGCGCGGTCTTGAGCGCGCGGGTCGCCGCGCACAGAGGCCGCGAGGCCGCGACCTTTGCCGCGGCTGAATTCGCCCGCCGCCTGCAGGCGGTGATGGATGCGGTGCTGCGATGCGAGGGCGACCCCGGAGCCTGCGCCGACCCCGGCCAGAACCCCAGTC
>JANXXA010000288.1 GCA_025350885.1 Phenylobacterium sp. | reverse complement strand
CGACGGGTTCGCCTTGACCGCGTAGAAGACGTCGCCCTTGAACTTGTCCTGGAACCAGCGCGCCGCGGTCGCTACCGCATCCGGTCGCGCGAGTGCGACGGGACGTTCCGGAGAGCGATCACGGACCAGGTCCAGGGGCGTATGATACGTGTGCAATTCACGTAACCCCCAACGGATAGTTGAACCCAATCCGGCGTTAGCAGCGCTTTTCAGGACATCGGGTCCGCCGGAACGCGCCAAATAGGGTCATCGGACCGCGATGTAAAGAGTTCTGTCCGCGAGGGGCCGGCCAGGGCTTTCGCCGCGCTGGACCGGACGCGGGCGGGCGTGCCATGAAGCCGGGTCGGCGCGGGCCCGATCGTCGTCCCGCGCGCCCGTTTCGGGGAAGCCAGACCGTCCATGTCCGACGCCGCGGTCCTGTCCATCCGCAAGGCCAGCAAGAGCTTCGGCGCGCGGCGCGCGCTGGACGGCGTATCGCTGGAGGTGCGCAAGGGCGAGATGATCGCGCTGATCGGTCCCTCGGGCTCGGGCAAGTCCACCCTGCTGCGCTCGATCTCGGGCCTGCAGACCCTCGACCCTGGCGCGGGTGTCATCGAGGCCTTCGGCGGGCCGGTGCAGGAAAACGGCCGGATCAACAGCGGGGTGCGCAAGACCCGCACCCGTATCGGCTTCATCTTCCAACAGTTCAATCTGGTCGGCCGCCTGTCGCTGTTCACCAACGTCGCGCTGGGCTCGCTGGGCCGGATCGACGCCTGGCGAGGCGTCTTCGGCCTGTGGCCGCGGGAGACCAGGCTGGCGACCATGGCGGCGCTGGCCCGCGTCGGCGTCGCCGACTATGCCGCGCAGCGGGCCAATACGCTATCTGGCGGCCAGCAGCAGCGCGCCGCCATCGCCCGCGCCCTGGTGCAGAAGGCCAAGATCATCCTGGCCGACGAGCCGGTGGCCTCCCTTGATCCGGTGGCCGCGCGCAAGGTGATGGAATCCCTGACCGACCTGAACGCGCGCGACGGTCTGACGGTGATCGTCACCCTTCATCAGGTTGACTATGCCTTGCGCTATTGCGAGCGCGTCATCGCGTTGAAGGCCGGTCGGATCGTCTATGACGGCCCGTCCCGCGACCTGAAGACCGAACAGCTGATCGACATCTACGGTCCGGAATTCGAAGACGTGTTCTGGGAAGGAGCCCCGAAATGATCGCCTCTCGCACCTTGGCTGGCGTCCTGGCCGGCGCGCTGGGCCTCTGCGCCCTGGCCGCCTTGAACGCGTGCGCGCCGAAGCCCGTCCCGGCCGCCGCGCCGAAGGAGCTCACCTTCACTATCCTGTCGGCCGAGAACCAGGCTTCGATGGCGCCCCTGTGGACGCCGCTGCTGGACGACATGTCGGCGCAGATCGGGGTCAAGGTGAAGCCGTACTTCGCCACCAACTACACCTCGCTGATCGAAGCCATGCGGTTCAAGCAGGCCCAGGTGGGCTGGTTCTCGGCCCTGCCGGCGCTGGACGCGGTGGAGCGGGCCGACGCCGAGGTCCTGGGCCGGGTGATCGATGCCGGCGGGGACGCCACCTACAAGTCGGTGATCATCGCGCGCAAGGGCTCGGGGATCACGCTGGACAAGCTGCTCGCCTGCGGCCAGCGCTACGCCTTTGGCCTGGGCGATCCGCAGTCGACCTCGGGCACGCTGGCGCCCATGGCCTATCTGTTCACGCCCAAAGGCATCGAGCCCTCCAGGTGCTTCAAGACCGTGCGCTCGGCCAGCCATCAGGCCAACGCCTTCTCGGTGGCCAACGGGGTGCTGGACGCGGCCACCAACAACTCCGTCGGCATCCTGTTCTTCCAGCGCGAGAACCCGAAGGAAGCCGCCCGGATCGAGACCCTCTGGACCTCGCCGCCGCTGCCGGAAAGCTCGATCGTCGCGCGCAAGGATCTCGATCCGGCGATCAAGGAGAAGATGCGCCAGTTCTTCCTGACCTATGGCGTGGGAACCGGCCCGACGGCGGACAAGCAGCGGCTGGTGCTGAAGGGCCTGGCCTATGGGGGCTTCAAGCCCGCCGACAATTCCTATCTCGATCCGATCCGCGAAATGCAGGCGTCCCAGGCCCTGGCCGCGGCCAAGGCCGGCAAGGACGCGGACAAGATCGCCAAGGCTCAGGCCGCCTTCGACAAGATTCACGCCCTGGCCGCCGGCAAGCGCGCCAAGGAGCCCGACGTCTGATGCCTGAGACGGCGCTGAGCGCGGGCGAGATCCCGCCGCCGCCGCACCGCTCGCTGATGCAGCGGGCGCCGGACACCCTGGTCTGGGGGGCGGTGATCGTGCTGTTGCTGGTGGCCTACAAGCCGGTGGAGATGAGCCACGTCACCAAGCTGTTCACCAACTCGCAGAACATGCGTGAGTATGGCGCCGAGCTGCTGAAGCCCGACTTCACCGACTGGCGGCTCTATGTCGAGAAGATGTGGCTGACCGTGCAGATCGCCATGTGGGGCACATTCCTGGCGGTGATCCTGGCGGTCCCGTTCGGCTTGGCCTGCGCCAAGAATGTCTCGCCGCCCTGGGTGCAGCAGCCGATGCGCCTGTTGATGAACCTGCTGCGCTCGATCCCCGACCTGGTGCTGGGCACGCTGTTCCT
>JANXXA010000285.1 GCA_025350885.1 Phenylobacterium sp. | reverse complement strand
CCGACGATGTTCACCATTCCGGTGCTCCGCTACATGAAGACCTACGGGGTGACCGAGGAGGACCTGGCCATGGTCGCCGTGGTCCAGCGCGAATGGGCGGCGATGAACCCCCGGGCCAGCTTCAAGGACCCGATCAGCGTCGCCGACGTGCTGGGCTCCGACATGATCGCCTGGCCGTTCACCAAGCTGATGTGCTGCCTGGTCACCGACGGCGGCGGGGCGCTGGTCCTTACCTCCGCCGAGCGGGCCAGGGATTTCCCGCAGAAGCCGGTCTACATCCTGGGCACGGGCGAGAGCGTCGAGACGCCGATGGTCAGCCAGATGGAGGACTTCACCTCGTCCAAGGCCTTCCGGGTTGCCGGCAAGAAGGCGTTCGGCGAGGCGGGGATCACGCCGGCGGATGTCGATCACCTGATGATCTATGACGCCTTCGCCCACCTGCCGCTCTACGGGCTGGAGGATCTGGGGTTCTGCCAGCCGGGCGAGGCCAGGGACTTCATCAACGGCCGCAACACCGCCCCGGCGTCCGCGCAGGGACCGGGTGGGAAATTGCCGCTCAACACCAATGGCGGCGGACTCTCCTACATGCACTCGGGCATGTACGGGATGTATGCCCTGCAGGAGAGCGTGCGGCAGATGCGCGGGATCGCGCCGGCTCAGGTTCCCGGCGCCAAGGTCAGCGTCAGCCACGGCGTCGGCGGCATGTTCGCGGCCTCGGGCACGATCATCTTTTCCAACGAGGCTCCGTAGCCCGCGGGCGCGGCGCCCGACCCTCCCGGAACCTGACCTCTACAGCGCCGTTGCGTCCTGGCCCCTCAAAGGAATCGCCAGATGCCGCAACGCGCGCCGGAGCCCCGCAAGGGCATGCCAAGTCCCCGGCTGACCCGGGCGGAATTCACCGCCCGCTTCAAGAGCCAGTTCCAGGACCCGGCGTTCGCCCCGCTGGCCGCCGACCTGGAGCGGATCGCCGCCGTGGCCTGGGACGGATATGCGAAAGGCCGGAAGTCGCCGGTCACCCGCAAGGCCGGACCGGGGTTCGCCGATCCCGCCTATGACCTCGGCGTTGATTGGATCGCCGCGCGCGACGCCATCAAGGCCGCCCAGGCGCGCCACGACGATGCGGCGGGTCCGCTGCGGTTCCTGCTGATCAACGCGTCATCACGCAGCGAGCACACCTGCCCTGGCGAAATGTCCAAGTCGTATCGCTTCATCGCCATGGCCCGGCGGATCCTGGGCGCGGCGAAGGACACGCAGGTCAATATCCTGGACCTGTCGCGACTGACGTCCGAATACGGACGCGAGATCCATCCCTGCAAAGCGTGTTTCTCGACGGCCGCGGCGCTCTGCCATTGGCCGTGCTCGTGCTACCCGAACTATTCGCTGGGTCAGACCCAGGACTGGATGAACCAGATCTACCCGATGTGGGTCGAGGCGCACGGCGTGATGATCGTCACCCCGGTCAACTGGTACATGACCTCATCGCCGCTGAAGCTGATGATCGACCGGCTGGTCTGCGCCGATGGCGGGAACCCCGACCCGACTCTGACCCACGGCAAGGACGCCAGGAAGGCCAAGCAGGTCGAACTCGACGGCTGGGACTATCCCAAGCACCTGGCCGGCCGGCAGTTCGCCGTCGTCGTGCACGGGGACGTCGAAGGCGCCGAGAACGTGCGGCGCGCGCTGCACGACTGGCTCTGCTTCATGGACCTCTGTCCAGCCGGACCGGCGGCCGAACTCGACCGCTACATCGGCTACTGGAAACCTTACGCCACCAGCCACGACGAGCTTGACGCCGACACGGCGATTCAGGCCGAGGTGCGGAACTGCGCGCGGGCGCTGCTGGAGGCCGTGCAGGCTGACCGGATGGGCAAGTTCCTGCAGGGCGGTGCGGCGCTGAAGTCTCCCCGCCAGAAGTGAGCAGCCGGGGACCGGGCATCGTGCAATCGCGGGCCACGGCCGCCCCTAACGATCGAACTTGGTGGCCAGCACCAGGGAGGAGTTGGTCCGTTCCACACCCTTCAGCGCTCCGATTTCGTCGATCAGACCGTCCATCTCGCTGACATTGGCCGCCTCGACCGTGGCGATCATGTCGAAGGGTCCGCTCACCGACTGTAGCCTGCGCACGCCGGAGAGGCGTTTGAGCGCCGCGGTGACGGCGGACGCCTGCTTCGGCTCAACCGTCAGCATGACGAAGGCATGGATCAGCGCGGCCTCGCGGGCCTGGGACAGCCGCACGGCATAGCCGGCGATCACGCCCGTTCGCTCCAGGCGGGCCAGCCGGCTCTGGATCGTCGTGCGCGATAGGCCCAGGGCTCGGGCCAGTTCGGCCACCGGGGCGCGGGCGTTGTCGCGCAGCCGGGCGAGAAGATGCTGGTCGAGGTCATCCATCGTCGTTTCGCCCATCTGGATCAGCAATATGTCTGAATTAGGCTTCTATATCGCCGATCTGCAAATTGAATCTGGTTTGTCAGCGCTGCAGTCTCGCACCGGACGTCAGGAGGATTCCGCATGTTGAAAGTCGCTATCGTCGGCGCGGGCAAGATCGGCTCGACCATCGCGGGCCTGCTGGCCGGCGCCTATGAGGTGGTGGTCATCGACCAGAGCGCCAAGGCGCTGGCGGAGATCGGCGGCGCGACAACGATCAGTATGGCGATCGACGACCCGGCCGCGCTCGCCCAAGCGGTGGACGGCTGTTTCGCGGTGGTCAACGCAGCGCCCTATCAGCTGACCACGATTGTCGCCCGGGCGGCGAAACAGGCCGGAGCCCACTATCTGGACCTGACCGAGGACGTCGCCGCGAGCCGGGTGGTGCGCGATCTGGCCGAGGGCGCGCCCACCGCGTTCATCCCGCAGTGCGGTTTGGCGCCGGGCTTCATCACCATCGCCGCCTGGGACCTGTGCAAGCATTTCGACACGCTGCACGACGTGCGCCTGCGCGTCGGCGCCCTCCCGCGCTATCCGTCCAACGCGCTGAACTATAACCTGACCTGGTCGACGGACGGGGTGATCAACGAATACTGCGAGCCCTGCGAGGCCATCGTCGGCGGCACCCTGCGCGAAGTTCCGGCGCTGGAGGAATGCGAGGAGTTCGCCCTGGACGGGGTGACCTATGAGGCGTTCAACACCTCCGGCGGCCTGGGCACCCTGTGCCAGACCCTGGCCGGCAAGGTGCGTAACCTCAACTATCGCACCATCCGCTATCCCGGCCATGCGGCGATCATGAAGGCGCTGCTGAACGACCTGAACCTGCGCAACCGGCGCCCACTGCTGAAGGACATCCTGGAGAACGCGGTTCCGGCCACCCTGCAGGACGTGGTCATCGTCTTCGTGACCGTCAGTGGACTGAAGAACGGCAAGCTGATGCAGGAGACCTATGTCAACAAGGTCTATGCGCAGGTCATCGGCGGCGAGCTGAAGAGCGCCATCCAGATCACCACCGCCGGCGCGATCTGCGCGGTGCTGGACATGCTGGCCGACGGCCAGCTGCCGCAGTCGGGCTTCATCCGTCAGGAAGACATCCCGCTCGCCGATTTCCTGGGCAACCGTTTCGGCCGCTTCTACGCTCCGGAAGATCACGCGCATCGCGCCGCCCCCCCAAGCCTCGCCGCCGAATAGAGACGACACCATGACCCTGCAGACCAAGATCGGCTCCGCCGCGGCCGAAGCCGCCCAGGTGCTCGCGCGGCTTGGCGTGCCTCAGCCAATGTGGACCGGCGGCGATCGCCGCGTCGGTTCCCCGGTGACCGGCGAGACCATCGGCCATGTGCACGACACCCGTCCAGCCGCCGTCGGCCCAGTGATCGAGGCGGCGCACACCGCGTTCCTGGCCTGGCGCAATGTCCCCGCGCCGCGTCGGGGCGAGCTGATCCGCCTGCTGGGCGAGGAACTTCGCGCCGCCAAGGCTGATCTCGCCAGCCTGGTGACCCTGGAAGCCGGCAAGATCGTCTCCGAAGCCAATGGCGAAGTGCAGGAGATGATCGATATCTGCGACTACGCCGTCGGCCTGTCGCGCCAGCTGTTCGGCCTGACCATCGCCACCGAGCGGCCGGACCACCGAATGATGGAAAGCTGGCGGGCGCTGGGCGTGGTTGGGGTGATCTCGGCGTTCAACTTCCCCGTCGCCGTATGGTCGTGGAACGCGGCCCTGGCCATTGTCTGCGGCGACGCGGTGATCTGGAAGCCGTCGGAGAAGACGCCGCTGACGGCGCTGGCCGTCCAGGCGCTGTTCGAACGCGCCGCGGCGCGGTTCGGTGACGCGCCGCAGGGCCTTTGCTCGGTGATCCTCGGCGGCCGCGAGGTCGGTGAGGCGCTGGTCGATCATCCGAAGGTCGCGCTGGTCTCGGCCACCGGATCGACGGCCATGGGCCGCGCCGTGGGGCCCCGGCTGGCCGCGCGGTTCGCCCGCGCCCTGCTGGAGCTTGGCGGCAACAACGCCGCCATCGTCGCCCCCACCGCCGACCTGGACCTGACCCTGCGCGGCGTCGCCTTCGCGGCCATGGGGACGGCCGGCCAGCGCTGCACGACGCTCAGGCGCCTGTTCGTCCATGAGAGCCTCTACGACGCCTTCCTGCCCCGGCTGAAGGCCGCCTATGCCTCCGTGCCCGTCGGCGATCCCCGGCTGGCGGGAACCCTGGTCGGCCCGCTGATCGACGCCGGCTCCGGCCAAGCCATGCAGCGCGCGCTGAGCGACGCCAAGGCCGCCGGGGGCCAAGTGTGCGGCGGTGATCCAGTCGCGGTCGCCGGGTGCGCCGAGGCGATCTACGTCCGCCCGGCCCTCGTCGAAATGCCCCGGTTGGCTGACGGCGGCCAGGCCGAGGTGGTGCGCCGCGAAACCTTCGCCCCGATCCTCTACGTCATGCGCTACACGGAGCTTGCCGACGCCATCGCCATGCAGAACGACGTGCCCCAGGGGCTCTCGTCGTCGATCTTCACCAACGACCTGCGCGAGGCCGAGCTGTTCGTCTCCGAGCGCGGCAGCGACTGCGGCATCGCCAACGTCAACATCGGCCCGTCCGGCGCCGAGATCGGCGGAGCATTCGGCGGCGAGAAGGAGACCGGCGGCGGCCGCGAGGCTGGCTCCGACAGCTGGCGCGCCTACATGCGCCGCGCCACCAACACCGTGAACTACGGCGCGACCCTGCCGCTGGCCCAGGGCGTCGAGTTCGACGTCTGACGTCTAACGCTCCACCGTCATCCGCTGCATCGGAGCCAGTCGGGCGAGGAAACGGTTCTGGGCGCGGAAGCCGATCTTTTCGTGATCCATCGCCGTCTGCAGGTGCTCGACCAGCAGGTTGAAGTCGGTGGTCTGCAGGCCCAGGTCCTTGTGCGCCGCCTTCATGTCGCGGCCGGAATAGTCGCAGCCGCCGTTCAGCAGATAGCAGAACTGCTCCTTCAGCGTGCGGCGCAGGCGCTCCATGTCGTGGCTGGTGAAGATGTCGGAGATCTTCGGGTCGGCGAGGCTGAGGTCCACCAGTTCGTCCACCACCCGGCCGACGCCGGCCTGTCGGTGAAACGCCGTCCACATCGCATCGCCTTGGAAAGGTCCGGCGCCGGCGTTGGCGGGACCTTGCGCATAGGCGGCCACCGCCTCCTCGCCCGGATGGGTCGCGGAGGGGTGCTCGATCACGAAGGCCGGCGCCGTTGAAAGCGCGGCGGCGAAGATCAGCGCCTGGATCATCCTAGAACCCCGCCTGCAGGGAGAGATAGAGGCCGCGCTGGCCGCCGAAGGTGGCGATCGTTCCAAGGTCGGCATAGGCCGCGGTGATCGAGACGGTCTTGTTGACCGCGAAGGCGGCGAAGACATCCATCCAGTCGTCTTCCTTCAGACCCAGGTTGTCGGGCTTGGTGCGGTATTCCACGCCGATGGCCAGGCGCCGGCTGAGCAGCAGCGCGGCGGAGCCTTCGAACTGGGGCTGATAGCTGTCGTGCCTCGGACCGCCAAAGCCCAGGAGGCCGGTCTGGTTGGCCTTGGTGGCCCGCACCGTCCCGTTCAGCACCAGGCTTTGGTTGAGCAGCACCTTGCTGGCCGCCACGTACCAGTCGACGCCCTGATCGTGCTTGCCGCCCAGCAGGCCGATCACCGCGCCGCGATCAGCCTTCTTGACCTGTAAGCCCACCGCGACCTGCGGGATCCAGCTGTCCTGGTCATAGACCGCATCGCCCAGCACCCGCAGCTTCGCGCCCACGACGTCCTGGTGGAAGGTGAAGCCGGAGCCCAGGCCGAGCTTGGCGCCGGTCCCCTGGGTGTCGAATTCCTGCCGGGCATAGGAGAGTTCGACGCGGTCGTAGACCCCGACCGCCGCCCCATAGGTGGTGAACTGGTAGTCGGGCAGGGCCAGCCGGGTGGCGTGCAGATTGCCGCCGATCCCGTCACGCGTCGCATAGCCGGTGATCAGCGCCCAGCTGGCGATCCCGCCCCCGCCCGAGCCCTCGATGCTGCTGACCCCGCCGGTGAGCAACAGCTTGCCGCCAGGCCGCAGGTCTTTGGCCTGAGCGGCGTGCGCGCTCAGCAGAAGAGCCGCACCGATCAGCGCCAGCCGAAGCTCGCCCATTTCCCATCGCCTCCACGATCCGCGTCGCAGCGATGCTGAGGGAAAATTATTTACATCGCGTTCAGCCTGACACGTTAGGCCTAGACATGCGCCCTGCTCCAAACCGCGCTGCGGCGCTCCTGCTGGCAGCTGTCCTGCCGTTGGCCCGCCCGGCGACCGCCGCGGACCTCAGCGTCACCGTTCGCGGCGATGATGGCGTCGCGCTTGCCGATGCCGTGGTGGTGGTCCGTCCAGCGGGCGGCTCTGGCCCGATGGCCGCCGTGCGCTACAGCTGGCCGCTGACGATGGCGCAGCAGAACATCGCCTTCAATCCCTACGTCCTGATCGTGCCGCTGGGTTCGACCGTGGCCTTTCCGAACAGGGACAAGGTGCGCCACCACGTCTATTCCTTCTCGGCGATCAAGAAGTTCGAGCTGAAGCTCTATGGCCAGCAGGACGAACGCACGGTGACCTTCGACAAGCCGGGGATCGTGGCGCTGGGCTGCAACATCCACGACAGCATGATCGGCTTCATCTACGTGGCCGACAGCCCGTTCGCCGCCAAGACCAACGCGGCCGGCGAAGCGGTGATCCACGGCCTGCCGACCGGGGGCGCTCAGGTCACGGTCTGGCATCCCGACATGAAGGCCAAGGCGCCTGTGAGCCAACCGGTGAGCCTCGCGGCGACGACGGCCAAGATCGTGGTGCTGGACCTGCGGCCCCCCGCGGCGCGGCACAAGCACTGATCCGTCCGCGCGGCTTCAGCCGTAGGCCCGCGCCTCTGCCCCATCCTCGCCCAGGAACGCGATCAGGCCCTCAAGCGGCAGAGGTTTGGCGATCAGGTAACCCTGCGCCTGGTCGCAGCCCATGGCGGCGAGGATGGCGAAGCAGGCGTCGGTTTCCACACCCTCGGCGGTGACCTTGAAGCCCAGGCTGTGGGCCAGGTCGATGGTCGAGCGCACGATCAGGGCGTCGCGCTGGCTCTCGGTGACGCCCTGGACGATGGACATGTCGATCTTCAGTTCCTGGCCGCGAATACGCTTCAGATAGGCCAGGGAGGAGAGTCCGGCGCCGAAGTCGTCGATGGATATGGCGATGCCCGCCTCGGCGAAGCGGTCCAACATGGCCAGCGCCACCTCGGGGTTCTCGATCACGGCCGTCTCGGTGATCTCGAAGATCAGCCGCCCGCGCGCCTGCCTGGCCTCGGCCACCGCGAAGTCGGCGAAGTCGGGCTCGCCCAGCGTCCGGCCGGAGATGTTGACGGCCATTTCCACGGGGTAGCCGGCATCGGCCAGGCGCGCCTGGTCGGCGATGGCGCGTTGCAGCGCCCATTCCGTCAAGGTCCGGATATGTCCGGTCTCCTCGGCCATGGGGATGAACAGGTTGGGAGGCAGCAGACCACGGACCGGATGGCGCCACCGCGACAGCGCCTCGACCCCGGTTACGGCGCGTTGGCGCATATCGAATTTCGGCTGATAGAACAGTTCCAGACCGCCGTCGGCGATGGCCCCCAGCATGCCGCTCATCAAAGACAGGTTCGAGGCCGGGTCCCCATAGGCTTCCGCGTCGAAGAAGGCCACCTTGCGCCGGGACTCGCGGGCCTGGCTGAGCGCGATGTTGGCCTGCTCGATGGCCGCGCCCGGACCAACGCTACGAACCACCGGCGCCAGGCCCAGGTGGAGGCTGACATCGATCACATCTCCACCCACCTGCACCGGATGCTCCAGGTCGGCCATCAGCCGCGCCGCCTTGTCCGCCGCGGCCTGCGGACCCTCGGCCACAAGGGCGAATCCCAGCACGTCGCTGGCGATGCGCGAGACGCCGGAGTTCGGCGCCAGGCCGGACAGCCGATCACCGATCGTCCGCAGGGCCTCGGCGGCCAGGACATGACCGATGGCGCCGCGCAGGTGGTCGAAGCGGTGCAGCCCCAGCGCCGCCACATAGATCTCCCTGGAGGCAGGCTCGTTGAGCCCCTCGACCCCCCGTTCCAGCGCCAGCCGGTTGGGCAGCCCGGTCTCTCCGTCGTGCAGAGCCAGATGGGTGATCCGCCGCTCGCGGTCGCGGATCTCCGTGGCCATGGTGTTGAAACTCTGCGCGAGGCGGCCGATCTCGTCGGTGGTCTCGATATCGACGTGAGCGTCCTCGCCACGCTGCAGACGCCGGGCCGCATCGTCCAGCGCCGAAATTGGCCGGGTGATGCCCCGCGCCAGCGCCCAGGATCCCCAGCCGACAACGGCCAGACCGCCGAGAGCGGCCAAGGCCACGATCACCAGCATCAACCGATACGGCTTCAGCGCCAGCGCCAGGGGATAACGCAGGACCAGCACCGCTGGGGAGGCGGCGCTGAGTGCGGGCAGGGGCTTGACCAGGGCCAGCGACCGGCCGCCGGGCTCGTCAATGCCCTGGGGGGTGGCCAGCCTGCCAGCCAGCGCGTGGTCGATAAAGCCGCTCAGGCGCATGTGGTCTGGCTTGGCGCTGCTGCCGTCGAGGCGCCAGCCTGACGCGTCGCGATTGAGCACCGCGGCATTGAGCGGGATCGCGGAAAGCCGCTCCAGGGCGCGCATCTCAGCCCGGTCGAGGCGGACGGCGAACACCAGCCAGCCGATCTGCTCGGGCGACATCACCGGCGAGGCCATCACCTGGTAGGGAACCCCACCCAGCGACACCACGCCGGACGGATCGTCAGCCGTATCGAAAGCCGCTGTCAGTCGTCTGGCGTCGCCACCCAGAGCCCGGGCGTCGGCGCCGATCAGCCGCCCGTCAGTGGCGACGATAAAGGCGCGGTCGATGCTGAACCGCTGCTTCAGGTTATCCATCGCCGAGACGATGGTCGCACTATCGCCGGTGGCCACCGCCTCGCGGAAGCCGAAGTCCTTCGACAACAGCACCGCGCCCTCGCGCAACCGCTCCGAGCGCAGCGACCAGACGCGGTCGAACACGGTGCCGCTGGCGGTCAACTCGGCGCGCACCTGACGCTGGGCGGCCTGATTGATGGCGGCGAAGACCGAGATCGAGACCAGCAGCAATGTCACTCCGAAAAGGGCGACATAGAGGACGGTCAGGCGAGTGCGGAGGCGGTTGAACATCGGTTGACGCGCTCAACGGCTGTCGCGGCGCGCGACGGCAGCGAGCGGGGGGATCACAGGGCAGGTGGGACGCCGACGCATGGCCAGACCCTAGCTGCGCCAGGTGAAGGTCACGTAAACCACGGTGTAAGCCTGATTTCCGGGTCACCGACGGTTGGGGTTTGCCCTGTCGGCGGCCACTTGGCACAATCGGGCCATTGCGCCTCGCTTCGCGGGGGATTTCCCGCCTTCGTTTTGAAAGCTCGAGACTTTGACGATTTCCACCCCGGCTCCGGCGCGCACCGCCACGGCGTCCCAGGCGGCCGGCCCCTTCGCCTCTGTCGAGGCCCTGGTCGAGGGCCTGGGCAGCGTCGGCTACATCGCTTCGCGCCGGATCGCGACCGCGCTCTACATGGCCGTGCACCTGCAGAAACCCATCCTGGTCGAAGGCTCCGCAGGGGTGGGCAAGACCGAGCTGGCGCTGTCGACCGCCAAGCTGCTGGCCCAGCCGCTGA
>JANXXA010000270.1 GCA_025350885.1 Phenylobacterium sp. | reverse complement strand
AGGAAGGCGATCCGCCCGCCGGGCTTCAGGGCCTTGCGGATGTTGGCGAAGGCCGCGGCCGGGTCGTCGAAGAACATGACGCCGAACCTTGAATAGGCCGCATCCGCCTCGCCAGGCTCGAAGGGATGGACCTGGGCGTCCGCCTCGAGGAACGTCAGATTGCCGGCTGCCGCCGCCTCGGCGCGGCGCCGCGCGACCCCCAGCATGGGCGCCGAGATATCCACGCCGACCACGCGCCCCGTCGGGCCGACCGCCTCGGCCAGCGCCAGGGCGCTCTGGCCGCAGCCGCAGCCGATGTCGACAATCCGCTCGCCCGGGCGCGGCGCCAGGGCGGCGAGCGTGGCCGCGCCGAGCGGGGCGATCTGGCGGTCAAGATCCTCGTTGAGTTCGACCCAGGCGGGCGCGGCCGCCTGGTTCCAGTAGGTGATCTGGTCGAGGTTGGGGGCGGGGCTCTGCATCGATGCAGGGGATCACAAGACCGGGCCGCGGGGAAGGGTCAGATGCGGCGGTATTCCACCATCGAGCCGTCGGTGAGTTTGCCCTTCAGCGACTGCCAGGCGCCGGAGCCGTCGTAGAGATCGTCGATCTCCGCCTCGCCGCGGATTGTCCAGTGGGTCGGCGAAACCCGCGTCGTGCGCACCTTCATCAGCCTGCCGGTCTGAGGATTGAACAGCGGCCCGGCGAGGATCTGCGGGTTCCAGTGGGTCAGGGGATTGACGTCGGCGTCCAGGGTGACCCGGCCGCTGGGACCGTCGATCCGCACGCCCGCGCCGGTGCGCTCGGCGACCACGTGCTCGGCCTTGCCGTTGGTGACGGTGGAGGTTTCCAGGCTCGCGAAAACCCCGTCGCTGCGCGTCTCGAGCGCCTTGTGATGATAGCGGAACAGCGGGACGGGGCCGAGCCTGACGGTCATCACCGCATCGGTGGCGGCGGTCAGAGTGGCGCCGTCGCCGGTGAAGTTTACCCGGTGCTCGCCGATGCGGGTCCCATTGCGGAACACCGCGAAGGCCAGCGATCGCGGCGCGGCGGCGGCGAGCCCGGGGAGCAGCGGCAGGAGCAACCCGCCGGCAAGAACCGTGCGGCGCGCCAGGGCGCCAGGAAATTCAACCATCGACTACCTGTCTGCTGCGCCCGGAAGAGACTTACGCCGCCGCGCCGGAAAAAGATGCCTCAGCGGCCAGGGCGGGGCTCGAAAGACCGCTTTGGAGGCGCCGGCGCAACGACCGTGGCAGCCGCTTTCTGACCATGCTGCGGCGACGGCGCCGACTTGCGCGCCATGTAATTCAACATCGGGTTCTGTTGCTGAAATCCCTGAGTCATGGTTGGACCTCCCTCTGAGTTTCGTGGGTTTAGGTCGTCGGACGCCGGACATTGAGCCGGGTCATGCACTAGGAACCGTCCCGGCCACGGTCGGTTCCCGCCGAAGCCGATGGCGGACGAAGCCCCACCGAGGCCGAGGAGGTGTTTGAGCGCATCCTCGGCAAAGCGGCACCCGGACGGCCAAGCCCAAAAATATCAACGGCGAGTGAGTTACATAAGAATCATTCGCTCCCATGTGCTCGCAACTCATTATATCCACTGGATATTTTTATGATTCGGAAAGCGTTATCAAACGTGTCAAGGGCGAACGAGTTACATAAGCTCAGGCCCAAAAAGGGATGTACCTTGCAACCCTGTTCGCCTGCCCCTCATCCTGGGGCTTGATCAGGCCGGCATCTTTGGCATCGCTAATTACCAGCGACACCTGAGGGTACTGAGCTTGGGAAAGCCCAAAACGGTCGCGCAAGCTCTGGTTGCTCATTGCCATCCCCGCTTCCCAACGAACCGAGGCGTGCTGATAACAAGCCCTGATGCGGTCATCCTTCGTCATGGCCGCAAAGCTTCTGGCCGCGAAAATGGTGACCACTAGCGAGTCCTGAACCACCTGAAAAAGAGGCGGGGTGAACCGCACCGGGCTCATGTAGGCCGGGTGGATGCACAAAAGCTCTATGTGGAGCTGGTTGTACTCGAACGAGATAAATTCAACGAGGATCGCCGGGTGCAGAAGCTTCGACAGCCAATGCTCCAGCGGTTCGCCCCCAACGGTTTCGGCCTTGAGGCGCAGCCCGGTGCCGACCACTTTGTGCGTGTCGTCCTCGACACCGAAGACGAGGTAGGCGTTCGGCTCGTTGTGCAACATCGCGGAGTTCGCCAAGCCCGACACATATTTGCCGATGCTGTCGTGGTCGAACTGATTTTGCTTGAACTCAAGCCACTCCGTCTCGCGCGGCTGAGCGATGAGTGTTTCTAGCAATCGCTGTGGATCGACAATCCCCATCCGGCGACCTTAGCCGATCCCCGCGCCTCGGCACCAGCTGGGTACGCGAGGTACAATATCGCCAACGCCTTTACAGAACAAAATAAGAACATTAGAACTCGGGGGATGGCGACCCTGGACCTGAAACGCAAGCTGGCGATCCTCTCGGACGCGGCCAAGTATGACGCCTCCTGCGCCTCGTCCGGCGGGGCGAAACGCGACAGCCGGGGCGGCAAGGGGGTCGGGTCGGTGGATGGCGGCATGGGCATCTGCCACGCCTATGCGCCCGATGGGCGGTGCATCAGCCTGCTGAAGATCCTGCTGACCAACTTCTGTGTCTACGACTGCGCCTATTGCGTGAACCGGGTCAGTTCCAACACGCCCCGGGCGCGTTTTTCGGTCGAGGAGGTGTGCGACCTGACCATCGGGTTCTACAAGCGCAACTATATCGAAGGCCTGTTCCTGTCGTCGGGCATCATCCGCAGCGCCGACTACACCATGGAGGAAATGGTGCGGGTCGCCCGCACCCTGCGCGAGGTCCACGATTTCCGCGGCTACATCCACCTGAAGCTGATCCCCGAGGCCGCGCCGGCGCTGGTCAACCAAGCCGGGCTCTATGCGGACCGGGTGTCGATAAATATCGAGCTTCCGCGCGACGAGAGCCTGGCTGAACTGGCGCCCGAGAAAAACGCCGGTGGCATCCGCAAGTCCATGGGCGCGGTGCGCCTCGGCATTGACGCCGGCTCGGAAAAGGGGCGCAAGGCGCGGCCGGCCAAGTTCGCCCCGGCCGGTCAGTCGACGCAGATGATCGTCGGCGCCGATGCCGCCAGCGACGGCGAGATCCTCAGGCGCAGCGAGACGCTCTACGGCGCCTACCAGATGCGCCGGGTCTATTATTCCGCCTTCTCGCCGATCCCCGACGCCACCGCGCGCCTGCCGCTGGCCCGGCCGCCACTGTTGCGCGAGCACCGGCTCTATCAGGCCGACTGGCTGATGCGCTTCTACGGCTTCGCTCGCGCCGAGATCGTCGGCGAGGCCGAGGACCTGGAGCTGGACATCGATCCCAAGCTCGCCTGGGCGCTGCGCCATCGCGGCGACTTCCCGCTGGATCTCAACATCGCCGAGCGCGAGCAGATGCTGCGGGTTCCGGGCCTGGGCGTGCGCTCAGTCGATCGGATGCTGGAGGTGCGGCGTTTCAAGCGCCTGGTGCTGGAGGATGTCCGCCGGCTGACCCGCGGGATCGAGAAACTGAAGCCGTTCATTGTGGTCGCCGACTGGACGCCCGGCGGGCTGACCGACCGCGCCGACCTGCGCGAGCATGTGGCCCCGCGACAGCTGGATCTGTTCTGATGCAGGTCGTGCGCCTGGCCTCGGAGACCGATTTCGTCGGCTGGCGGGAGGCGGCGCGGCGGCTGCGCGCCCGGCAGGTGTCGCCGGAAGCCACGCTGTGGACCGTGGACGGGGCGGAAGACCTGTTCGCCGACCCGGCGCCTGAGCCGCCCTGCGATCCCGCGACCTTCACCGTGCCGAAGGATTTTCTGGCCCTGGCCGACGCGGTGATCCTGCATCGCTCCGATGAGCGTTTTTCGCTGCTCTATCGGTTGCTCTGGCGGCTGGCGCGCGAACCTCACCTGCTGCGCCTGCACTCCGATCCCGATGTGCAGAAGGCGCGCGGCTTCGCCAGGGCCGTGGCCCAGGCCGAACACAAGATGAAGGCCTTCGTGCGGTTCCGGCTGGTCACTGATCCAGGGTTGACTGGGACCCCCGCGCTTGAGACCCCCACGCCTGAGACCTACGTGGCGTGGTTCGAGCCGGCGCACCGGGTGACCGAGGCCACCGCGCCGTTTTTCGCGCGCCGGTTCGCCAACATGAACTTCTCCGTGCTGACGCCGGACGTCTGCGCCCACTGGGACCGGCGCCAGATCTGTTTCACGCCCGGCGCCGATGCGGCCGACGCGCCGATGCAGGACGATCTGGAGGACTACTGGCGCACCTACTACGCCTCGATCTTCAATCCGGCGCGGCTGAAGGTCGGCGCGATGCAAAAGGAAATGCCCAAGCGCTATTGGCGCAACCTGCCGGAGGCCAGGCTGATCCCCGAGCTGATCGAACGCGCCGAGGCCCGCGCCGGCGCCATGGTCAGCCAGCCGCCGTCAGTCCCGTCCCGCCGGGTGGTCCGCGCCGTCCAGCGGACCCACCGCGACGCCCCGTTCGACGGCCTGGCCCCGGGCGATCTGGAGCAGATTCAGGCCGGCCTGCAGATGTGCCGACGCTGCGACCTCTATCGCGACGCAACCCAGGGGGTGGCGGGCGAGGGGCCGGGCCGGGCGCGGCTGATGCTGGTGGGCGAGCAGCCCGGCGATCAGGAGGACCTGGCCGGGCGGCCCTTCGTCGGCCCCGCCGGCCAGATGCTCGACAAGGCGCTGGCGGCGGCCGGCGTTCCCCGGGACCAGGCCTTCGTCACCAATGCGGTGAAGCACTTCAAGCACGAACTTCGCGGCAAGCGACGCATCCACAAGACTCCGAACACAGGCGAGGTCACCGCCTGCCGCTGGTGGCTGGATCATGAGCGCCGGATCGTGCGGCCCCGCGTCATCGTGGTCCTGGGCGCCACCGCGGCGCTGGCGGTGTTCGGCAAGCCGATGGCCGTCGCGGCCATGCGCCAGCGGGCGTTTCCGTTGCCGGATCGCGCGCAGGGTGTGGTGACCTTTCACCCGGCCTATCTGCTGCGGGTTCCTGATCCCGAGGCGAAAGCGCGGGCCTATGAGCAGTTCGTGGAGGACCTGAAGTACGCCTGGACGTTAGCCGAATAGCGCGCGCTGTTTCACGTCGCGTTGAAACCGGCCTCGGCGAAGTCGAGCAT
>JANXXA010000237.1 GCA_025350885.1 Phenylobacterium sp. | reverse complement strand
GCGCACGACTTCAACAATATGCTTGCCGTGGTGATCGGCTCCTTGGATCTGTTGGCTCGCCGCCCAGGCAATGATGACGAACGGTCACGCCGCTATGTGGAAGCCGCTGCCGAAGGCGCGCGCCGCGCCGCCACCCTCACCCAACGCCTCCTCGCCTTCTCTCGCCAGCAACCACTTCAACCCGAACGGATCGATGTGAATTCCCTCGTTTCGGGGATGTCCGACCTTTTGCACCACTCAATCGGCGCGGATGTCAGGTTGGAAACGGTGCTGGCGGGCGGTCTGTGGCGTGCTCATGCCGATCCCAACCAACTCGAGAACGTCATCCTGAATCTCGCCGTAAACGGTCGCGACGCAATGCCCGAAGGGGGGCGACTGACCATCGAAACGCAGAACGCTCACCTTGATCATCGCTACGCATCCGCGCACATGGGAGTACCGGAGGGCCAATATGTGATGGTGGCGGTTACCGACACGGGCTCTGGAATGCCGGCCGACGTGATCGAAAAGGCTTTCGACCCCTTCTTCACTACAAAAGAAGTCGGCAGAGGCACCGGCCTTGGGCTTAGCCAAGTCTACGGCTTCATCAAACAGTCCGGAGGCCACGTCAAAATCTACTCGGAGCTTGGCCAGGGTACGACGGTGAAGATTTATCTTCCTCGCCTGGTCGGGGAGAACGAGCCCATCGACCTCGTCGTCGAAGGCGCGACAACTCCGCTTGGTGAACTGCAGGAGGTGATCCTCGTTGTGGACGATGAACCAGCGGTCCGACAGTTCACGGTCGATGCCCTGACGGAGCTCGGCTATCGCGTATTGGATGCTGACGGTGCCTCGACCGCGCTTCGAGTTCTCGACGCTCACGCCGAAGTCGCCCTGCTGTTCACGGACGTGATCATGCCGGACGTAAACGGCCGCAAGTTGGCGGATGAGGCGAGGCGGCGACGGCCCGGTTTGAAGGTTCTCTACACGACGGGCTACACGCGGAATGCCGTGGTCCACAACGGCGTCCTGGACTCCGACGTCGAACTCCTCGGCAAGCCTTTCTCGGTCGAGGAGCTAGCTCACAAAGTCAGAGCCATTCTAGATCAGCCGTAGGCGCTCCGCCCGCGAGCAGCGAGGGAATGCGTCAGACCATTGGGAACTCGGCCCAGGGAGCATCATAGCCAGAAGGCTAGTTGACGGCCTTGCGAGTGGCTTGATTACCGCAGAGCAAGGCCGCAGCGGACGCAGTTTGCTGGGCCGCGTTGGGGAAGGCCCGCGATAGGTCCATTCGCCCGCCTCCCGGCCGGTTGCCATGATCGCGGTTCGACAACTTGTCAATCTGCTCCATGGTGGAGTTTCTCGCGACTTGGCGCGTTAAGATCTGTGGCTGACTACACCATGCAGCGCAAACGCGGCGGCCGATGACTTCCCAAAGCACTACAGCAGCCACCGCTGTCTTCATTGCAATGGAACGCGACACCCGCCTTCCGCGGCTGTTCCGCTGTCAACATCACGTCATCGCCGATTGCCGGACTCAAGCTCTCTAAGGTTCAGCACTTGGAAGCAACGACAGCGCCGCCAAGCTAGCCGAAAGCTCTTCTTTGCGTAATGGTTTGGCGAGCCGCGGTAAATCCGCCGCTACGCCTTCTACGCCCGCGTAGCCGCTCACCAAGAGGACGAAGAGTTCCTTTCGGTGTGCCCGAACCGGTTGCACCACAGCCCCGCCGTCTCATGGCAGATATCGATACCGCGCTCGAACAGCAGGTCCTCGCAGTTTCGCAGCGACAGCGGGTACTTCACGTACATCATCACCACGAGGCGGACCACCTCGGGCGATGATTCGAACTAGCGGAACGGGTTGTGGGTCTTTTCTTGACGGGCCATTTCGCCCGCCTAAACCCTACCTCTTACTGGCCGGTGCATTTGTGCTGACAGAGTCCGACAGCTAGATGAGCCCACTCGAGCCGCCTGGCGCGAAGCCGTAATTACGGCCGGAACATCGACCTTGGACGCCCCGGCCTGGCTCTGGTCAAATGTTGTGGAGTTGATTGGCATCCACGAGATGGCCTATCTGGACCACTGTCGCCGGTACGCGCTAACCCGAGATGCGCCCTAGGTTTCAGGATCAGGCGATCGCGGTGCCGTCGGAACCGACCCATCTATCGGTCGTTTCGGAGGGCGCGCTCCTGGGCCGGATCGGAAGGGTCTTAAGCCTTGATGTCGCGGCGGCAGGTCTACGGGGAAGGAATACATGAAAACCTGTCGCGAGGCTCTGAACGGTCGCGTCGTCGCTGTGTTGAACACGGGCAGCGGAGGCTGCGACGAGACCTCCGCCGGCCGCGTCCGCGCACTCCTCGATCAGGCCGACATGGAAGCTGCAGAGATTGTCAGCGTAGGGCCGAGCGAACTGGCTGGGGCCTTGCAAAGCGCCGTGGCCAGCGCGGACGTGCTGATCGTTCTGGGAGGAGACGGGACCATCGGGACGGCCGCCGGGCTTTGCGGCGGACCGACGGCGCCTTACCTAATTCCCCTGCCTGGCGGCACGATGAATATGCTGCCCAAGTCGCTTTATGGCGGTGAACCTTGGACCAATGCGCTGGCGGCCGTCCTTGCGGCGCCCGCCGAACAGAAGGTCAGCGGGGGCGATCTTGCGGGACACCGCTTCTACTGCGCAGCGATCCTCGGCGCGCCCTCTCTATGGGCCGACGCCCGCGAAGCCGTGCGCGAAGGTCATCTGCTCGAAGCCGCCCAACGCGCCGTTACAGCGACCCGGCGGAGCCTCTCCGACGCCGTCGAATACGACTTTGGATCTGCCTCGGGCTCAGCGGAGGCCGTGGCGGTCATCTGCCCGTTGGTGTCCCAGGCGCTGAGTGACGACGAGCGTTCACTCGAGGCCGTGGCCCTGGACCCGGAGTCCGCCAAGGGGCTCTTCGGCCTGGCGTTCCACGCGGTGTTCGATGGGTGGCGGAACGACCCCTCGGTGACCCGGGTGAAAACCCGCACAATCCGGGTCGACGGGCATGGCGATTTGCCGATCATCCTCGACGGGGAGAAACTGGAGATCGGTCGCTCGGCGAACATTACCTTCGTGCCGGTGGCCTTCCGCGCAATGGTCTCGGGAAAAGCTGAGACGTGAAGGAACAGCCCGGAGCGCTCAACCTGGGAACTCTAAGGTGAGCATCGCTGTCGCCCTCGGTCTGGGGCTCATTTTCGTCGTTCTGATTTTGCAGGACGCGTTCGAAGTCATGCTGTTGCCCAGGCGGGTGCAGCGGCGCTGGCGTTTTGTGCGGTTCTATTTCCGGGGCACCTGGGCGCTCTGGTGTCGGCTCGCCAGGCTCCGCAAGACGGGGGCGTCGCGCGAGCGGTTCTTGAGCATCTACGGCCCCCTTTCCATGGCCGTACTGTTTGCGACATGGGCCCTTGGCTTGATCGCCTCCTTCGCACTCCTCCAGTGGGCCATTCAATCAATCGCAGCGCGGTCGCCTCTCGACTTCGAGAACCAGCTCTACATGAGCGGAGTGACCTTCTTCACTCTGGGGTACGGCGATGTGGTTCCGACCACAGCTTTGTCGCGCTTCGTCGCCGTTCTCGAAGCCGGCGCGGGTTTCGGACTTATCGCGGTCGTGATCGGTTATCTCCCGGTACTTTACC
>JANXXA010000191.1 GCA_025350885.1 Phenylobacterium sp. | reverse complement strand
GCCATCCGCATAGAGCGCGGCCACATCCTTCATCCGAGCCGCGGCCCCGTCGAATTCGATGAAGGTCGCCGCCACGGACGGGCGACGGCTTACCGACTGGCGCCACTGGTCGAGCGGGCTCCCGGCCGGGGGTCCCATGCCGTAGTACACGGACCGATTTACCATCGGCGCTACGGCGGCGTCGGCCCAGCCGAACCTCTCACCACCGAACCATGGCGCCCCGCCCAGACGGTCGGTCAGCCAGACTTGGAGGGCTCGAGATTGCTGAAGCGCTTCTTCTTTCAGCCTATCGGCCAAGGACCCGGTGGCGCGTTGGAACCAAAGAATTTCGCCGAAGCCCCAATTGATAGCCTCGTAGTGCGTATCGCAAACATCCTCAGTTATCCGCGCAAAGGCCCGTTCCGCGGGGCCCCTCGGGAGCAAAGGGGGGTCGGGCCAGCGCTCTTCGATGTATTCCATAATTACCGTCGACTCGAATATGCGCGTGTCCCCATCGATCAAAACCGGCACCTCCATCCGCGGGTTCATCGCCGCGAATTCCCCGCCGGTTTGTCGGGAGCCAAGATCGGTCGGCGTTACGGCGGTAAACGCCACGCCCTTTTCGCGCAAAGCGATCTTCACCTTCTGCGCGTAGGAGGACAGCGGATGTTCGTAGAGATGCATTACAAAACCAATCAAGTCTGCCTGCTCCGTCCCCTGGCCGCCAACCTGAGTGCTGGCGAAGGGCACGATCGTTGACCTTAGGTCGCGCAAATCGCCATGTTACAGCGACATCGCTCGAAGCCAAGGTGCGTCGGCGATTACGGTATTGACCAAACGGTTATTGAAGCAATGGCTGGCGGGAGCCGAATGCCGAGGACAGGATCAAACGCTGCGCCGCCAGCGCGACTTTGATTGAGATCGTCAGCCCCCGGAGGGAACTTGAAATTCTTTAACTCGCTGGGACCGAACCCCCATACGGTTCGCATGTTCGCCGCCGAGAAGGGTTTAGATCTGCCGCGGCAGGAAGTGGACGTGATGTCCGGCGAACATCGCCAGCCGCCCTACAGTCTGCATAACCCGATGATGCAAACTCCTGCGCTCGAAACGGACGAAGGACAGATCATCGTCGAGTTGACAGCGATATGTGAATACCTGGAAGAACTCTACCCCGATCCACCCCTTATCGGCTCAACGCCAGGCGAGCGGGCCGAGACGCGCATGTGGCTGCGCCGCCTCGATCTTAATATTCTCGAGGGGCGTTCTCGCGCCTTTCGCGCGACGCTGGCTCGCGAATACTACATCGACAAGATCAAGCTTCTTTCTGTCCCCGCCGCCGAGGAACTTCAGGCCCTCGTTCAGGACCGCATTCTGTGGCTCGATCAGCAAATGGCGGTTAAGATCTGGATCTGCGGCGATCGTTTCACTCTGGCCGACATCATGTTCTACTGCTTCATGGCCTTCCGTGCGCCGGAGGGAGAGAGCAGCCTGCCGCCCGGGACGCCAAATCTCGACGCATGGTTCCACCGGGTGAAGGTGCGCCCGTCGACCAAGGCATAGGTCGGGGAGCCCTGGCCTTTGCTGACGACGCTGGCCAAGGGCCGGGCCTCCGCACCTAGCTCGACATATACTGGGCAAACTCCGCCGCGTATTCGGCGTGCCAGCGTGACAGGGCGGGGCGATTATCGATGATATCGCGCGCCGCCCATAGAATGCGCTTCTCGTCGGTGTCCCGGGTAACGTCATTGTCCGGACAAAGAATGTAAAATGCGTCTTTCGCAAGCGCGGCGAACATGAACTCGACAACCTGCTCCGGCATCCACGCAGACGCTGGCTTCTCCGTCGCGTGGCTCATCTCTGTGTAGGTGAAGCCGGGGATAAGCAGATGCGCGGTAACAGCGCCCGCTGCGACGGACCGCAATTCGTGGGCGAGGGTCTCCGTGTAGGCCTTCACCCCCGCCTTTGACAGGTTGTAGGCCGGATTTCCCGGCGGCAGGGTGATGCCCTGCTTCGAGCCGGTGTTGATAATCACCGCGCGCTCGCCTCTGGAGATCATGGCGGGCGCAAAAGCATGGACGCCGTTTATTACCCCCCAGAGGTTAATGTCGACAAGCGCCCGCCACTGCGCCAGATCCTCCCAGGAGGAGCGCGCTCCGCGATCGGTTCCAGCGTTGTTCATAAGCACGGTGACGTCGCCAAGCTCCGCCGCCGCTGCAGCTAACTGCTGCACATCGGCAAATTTCGCGACGTCGGCGTCGAGTGCGCCTGGGAACTCGCGGCGGACGGCTTCGAGCCTGGGTCCGGGGAGATCGGCGATAAACACCTGCATGCCGACCGCCTTCAGCCGCCGGGCTGCCGCCAGGCCGATGCCGCTCGCGCCGCCGGTGATCACGGCGACCTGACCCGGACTAAGGGCGGGATGGATGGCGAGAGGTGAAGTCATTTGTTTTCTCCCAGGCTCTAACTTGACGACTTTGCGATCTCCTTGGTGAAGCTCCCGGCTTGCAAGACCTTCGAAAAGGGGCGCGGCTCGATCCCCTTGGGCTGTTCAGTCAATCGCAGACGGGTCACCCCTCGACTTTGGCGACCAACTTTACATGAGCGGCGTGACCGTCTTCACCCTGGGCTACGGCGACGTAGTTCGGGGTGCGCATCACCTTCAAGTAACTTGCGCCTGCAAGGCATTGGGGAGAGCTTCAGCGCACTCGATCGACCGGGAGGATGGTGATGGCGGAACTCGACGAAAACAAGCTGAATGAATTTGTCGGCAAGATGCTTGGCGACCTGGGCGGGGCTTTCAGTGTGCCCACGGTGCGGCTGGGATTTCGCCTGGGCCTGTTCGAAGCCTTGGACCAGGGCGGTCCGGCCACCGCTGGCCGACTTGCCGAACGGGCCGGCGGACTGGCCGAGCGCTATGTCCGCGAATGGGCGCTCGCCCAGGCCGCCAACGGCTATGTGGACTACGACCCGGTAACTGAGGCGTTCAGCCTTTCCCCGGAACAGGCGATGGTTTTCGCGGCGAAGGAGAGCCCGGTCTACCTGGCCGGCGCGTTTGACCTCGCCGCGGCGATGATCGAGGGCGAGGCCAAGGTCGAGAACGCCTTCCGAACCGGCGGCGGGGTGCGCTGGGGCGACTCTGCGGGATGCCTTTTCTGCGCCACGGGCGCCTTCTTCCGCCCAGGCTATGTCAACAACATCGTCCAGAACTGGCTCCCGGCCCTGGACGGCGTCGAGGACAAGTTGAAGGCGGGCGCCAAGGTCGCCGACATCGGCTGCGGCGTCGGCTTCTCGACCCTGCTGATGGCCCAGGCGTTCCCCAACAGCCGCTTCGTCGGCTTCGACTTCCATGAGCCCTCGGTGGAGGAGGCCCGGCGGCATGCCCAATCCCACGGCCTCTCGGAGCGGGTCAGCTTCGAAGCTGCGAGCGTCAAGGAAATCAAGGATTCGGGATTCGACCTCGTCACGGCCTTCGACTGTCTGCACGACATGGGCGACCCCAGAGGCTGCGCGCGCCACATGCGGCGGATCCTCAACGACGACGGCACGTGGATGATCGTCGAGCCGATAGCTGGTGACCGTGCCGCCGAGAACCTCAACCCGGTCGGGCGACTCTATTACAACGCCTCGACGATGATCTGTGTGCCCACGTCACTGGACCAGGAGGTCGGTGAAGCACTGGGAGCCCAGGCGGGCGAGGCGCGGCTCAGCGAGGTCATCCGGGAGGGCGGCTTCACCCGCGTCCGCCGCGCGACCGAAGGTCCGTTCAACATGGTGTTGGAGGCCCGCGCCTAGTCCGGAGCAACGCCACGGCGCGGGCAGCTGGGACCGCCGCCGTGTGATCGCGTCGCCGGCGAGGGACTTCTCTGCCCTGGCCGAGTTAAGTTGTCAGTTCCGACTCACCCGTAGCGAAAGATCTCGTCGTTCAGGTCGATGGCGGGGAAGTTGTCCTTTTCCGTCCAGTAGTCCTGGGTGTGTTGCCATTCCGGCTTGTCGCCCCGTTGGGGCAGCAGGTGCTGGCCGCGCATGATGTAGCCACCGTTGAAGTTTTCGGGATCGATCCAGG
>JANXXA010000178.1 GCA_025350885.1 Phenylobacterium sp. | reverse complement strand
CGCCTCGGGCCTGGGCGGCGCCGGCGGCCAGGGCTGCGGCCACGTCGGGCGCAAACAGGCCGCAGCGTGCGTCGGCCGCCCCCATCACCGTACGCTCGTAGAAAAGGTCCGCCGGCTGCGCATGCGCAAGGCCGGGTGAGGCGGCGAGCGCCGCGATCAGAAACCCCATCCACCGAGACGCCGGCTGCGCTTTTCTGCGCAAGCTCTTCATGCGTCGTCTGTTCTCGTTGCGGCCTGAAGGCCTGGGCGGACCCTAGGCGAACGCCGTTTCGATCGCGTGAACAGTCGAGGTTAGTGACAGTTAAGGACGCTTGGGCGCATCGTTGCGCCATGCATCTTTCCACCGACATCTGGGCTAGCGCGCTGATCCGCCGAGCCGAGCTGGCCGGCGCCTTCGCCATGGTAATCCGCAAGGGCGACGCGCGCGCCGGCGCGGTTCTGGTCAAGGTGCTGAACCGACCCCAAGGCACCGCCAGGCTCTATGCCGAGGCCACCCGGCTGGACGGCGAGCGGGTGTGGATGCAGCCCGCCCGCTCCGATCAGGAACCGGCGCTCGACGCCTATATCGCGCGCGCGGCGCGCATCGATCCCGACGTCTGGGTGTTGGAAATCGACGACCGCCAGGGCCGCCATTTCCTCACCGAGCCCGTGGAAAAGGACTGACCGGCCATAACAGGCGAGAATTGCGGAATAGGGCTTGGCAAGGTACCTGCCGCCCATGAGCATACCCTCCTCCGTCGAGGCCGCCACTTCCCGCCGAGGGATCGCCGCCGAGGCCGCCCGCAGGCGCACGTTCGCGATTATCTCCCATCCGGACGCCGGCAAGACCACGCTGACCGAGAACCTGCTGCTGGCGGGGGGCGCGATCCGGGCGGCCGGTCAGGTGCGCGCGCGGGGCGAGAACCGCCGCACCCGCTCGGACTGGATGAAGATCGAGCGCGAACGCGGCATCTCGGTCTCGGCCAGCGTCATGACTTTCGATCACGCCGGCCTGATGTTCAATCTGCTCGACACGCCCGGCCACGAGGACTTCTCGGAGGACACCTACCGCACCCTGACCGCCGCCGACGCCGCGGTGATGGTGCTGGACGCCGCCAAGGGGATCGAGCCGCAGACCCTGAAGCTGTTCGAGGTCTGCCGGCTGCGCGACATTCCGATCGTCACGTTCATCAACAAGATGGACCGGGAGGCCCAGGACCCCTTCGCCCTGCTGGACGAGATCGGCTCCAAGCTGGCCCTGGACCCCGCACCGCTCTACTGGCCGGCGGGCTCCGGCGGCCGGTTCAAAGGCATGCTGGACCTGGGCCGCCAGATGTTCATCCCCTTCGCCAAGAAGGGCGCGGGCGGGGCCGGGAACGAGGACGGCCACCCGAAATCCATCGCCTTCCGTGGCAATGCGATCACCAGCTACCTCGCCGCCGATGAGCTCGACGAGCTCACCGACAATGCCGAACTGGTGGCCGGCGCCTCCAAGCCATTCGACGTGCAGTCGTTCCTGGAAGGGCACATGACCCCAGTGTTCTTCGGCTCGGCCCTGCGCCATTTCGGCGTCGACGAGCTGCTGGCGGGCCTAGGCGTCTATGCCCCGCCGCCCAAGGGCGTGGCCGCGCTGAAAGCCGGCGAGGCCGCCCTGGTCGAACCGGGCGACGCCGAGGTCTCCGGCTTCGTGTTCAAGGTCCAGGCCAATATGGACCCCAACCACCGCGACCGGATCGCCTTCCTGCGGCTGACCTCCGGCGAATTCGAGCGCGGCATGAAGCTGAAGGTGCAGAACACCGGCCGCCAGCTTTCGGTCAATGCGCCGATCATGTTCTTCGCGTCGGACCGCGAGCTCGCCGAGCAGGCGTTCGCCGGCGATGTGATCGGCATTCCCAACCACGGGATCCTGCGGGTCGGCGACAGCCTCTCGCAAAGCGGAACCCTGCGGTTCGCCGGTCTGCCCAACTTCGCGCCCGAGATCCTGCAGCGGGTGCGGGTCAAGGATCCGCTGAAGGCCAAGCATCTGAAAAAGGCGCTGGAGGGCCTGGCCGAGGAGGGCGTCACCCAGTTGTTCCGCCCGACCCTGGGGGCCGACTTCATCGTCGGCGCGGTGGGCCAGCTGCAGTTCGAGGTGATGGCCGACCGGCTGGCCAACGAATACCAGCTGGAGGTGATTTTCGAGGCCAGCCCCTATGCCGAGGCGCGCTGGATCGCCGGCGACAAGGCCGATCTTGAGGATTTCCAGGGCAAGCACCGGATGCAGATGGCCGCCGACATCGACAACCAGCCGGTGTTCCTGGCCAAGACCGCCTGGGAGACAGGGTACGTCGCTGAGCGCTATCCCAAGGTCGCCTTCGCGCGCTCGAAGGAACGGGCCTGAGGCGGTGATCCTCTATGGCGCTCCCGCGCCCGGCCTTGTCGAGGTTCCGCCCGGTGCGACGCAGGTCTCTCCGCTGATCCTTGGCTCGACTGATCTCGCGGCGCTGCGGGACGGCGCTGAGGACGCAGCGATGATCCTGGCGCCGCCGGGAACGCTGGAGCGGGATTTCGTCCTCGCCCAGACCCTGCGCGCGCTTGCGCCCGGCGCCCCGCTCACCGTCTTCGCGCCCAAGGCCAAGGGCGGGTCGCGGCTGAAGACGACGCTGGAAGGGCTCGGCTGCGCGGTGAGCGAGACGGCGCGGCGCCATCACCGGTTCTGCCACACGACCCGCCCCGGCGCGCCGCGCGGCCTTGCCGCCGCCATCGTCGCGGGCGCGCCTCGGATTGTGGAGGCTCTGGGTCTGTGGTCGCAGCCCGGCGTGTTCAGCTGGGACCGCATCGATCCCGGCAGCGCCAGGTTGCTGGCGCTGATGCCCGGGCTTGCCGGCCGGGGCGCGGACCTGGGCTGCGGCGTCGGCGTTCTGGCCCCGCGGGGGCCGGGACCTCCAGGTATGCGGGCGGGGAGGCGATGGGCTGGATGGTGGTGGGCTCGGTGATCATGGTG
>JANXXA010000173.1 GCA_025350885.1 Phenylobacterium sp. | reverse complement strand
GGCCGCCCACGCCGCGGCGTTGAAGGCGGCGGGGCGGCGCGACGAGGCGGTCGCCTTCAATCTGGCGGCCACGGAACGGTTCGCCGACAGCCCCATCGCCTGGCACAACTATGCCGCCACCCTGGGCGACCTCGGCCGCGCCGCCGAGGCGGTGGGCGCCTGTGAGGCGGCGTTCAGGCGCGGCCTCGACGCGCCGCAGACCTGGAGCGTCTATGCCCGGGCCTTGCAAGGGAGCGGCGACCTGGATCGTGCGGAATACGCCTATCGCCAGGGTCTGCTGCGCCCGGGTGCGGACGTCGGCGTGGCGGCGGAACTGGCCAACCTGGTCTGGATGCGGCGGGGCGACGTCGAAGAGGCTGTCGGCGTGCTCGACACCGCCTTCCATGCGGGTGGGCCGCCCACGCCGCTATTGTTGGTCAAGGCGAGCCTCTTCGAAGCCGCCGGTGATCCGCAGCGCGCCGCCAACCTGCTCGAGGCCGCGAGCCAGCAGATGCCGGGCGATCTGGCGATCCAGTTGGCCGCGGCCCAGGCGGCGCTGCGTCTGCAACGCATCCCCGAAGCCGAACGCTATGTCGCCCTGGCCGGGGCCATCGATCCGGGTTCGCGCGGCGTGGCCCAATATGCCGCGATCCTCGATCTGGCGCTTGGGCGAGCCGATGCGGCGCTGAGCAAGCTCAAGCGAGCGCTGGAGGTTCACCCGCGGGACCAATCGCTGTGGGGCTGGGCGGCGACAGCGGCGCGCGCGGCGGGTGACCCGCTCTATGGCGAGCTCTGCGACTACGACGCGATGATGGGCGTCTACGATCTGGCCACGCCGCAGGGCTGGCCCAGCCAGGCCGCGTTCCTGGCGGAGCTCGCCGAGGTTCTGAAAACGATGCACCCCTACCAGGAGCACCCGTCGAACCAGTCGCTGCGTCATGGCAGCCAGACGCTGCACCTGTTGTCCGGGTCCGATGCGCCCGCGGTGCGCGCCTTCTTCCAGGCCATCGATGCGCCGATCCGCCAGCACATGGCCAAGCTGGGCCAGGGCGCCGATCCGCTGCGGCGGCGCAACACTTTCGACTACCGGATCCAGGGCGCCTGGTCGGTGCGGCTGCGGCCCGGCGGCTTTCACCAGGATCATTTCCATCCCGAAGGCTGGCTCTCTTCGGCCTTCTATGTCGAGACGCCGGATGCGGCCCTGGAGAGCCCGGAACGACAGGGCTGGCTCCGCTTCGGCCAGCCACCCTTCGTCACCGATCCGCCCTTGCCCCCGGACCATTTCGTCAAGCCCAGGCCCGGCCGGCTGGTGCTGTTCCCGTCCTACATGTGGCACGGCACCGTGCCGTTCACCACCGACGAGGCCCGCCTGACCATCGCCTTCGACGCCGTGCCGAGATAGTCAGATCAGCCCGGTCACAGGCTTCGCGGCGGCGCTGCCGGGGAACACCGTGGCGTCCAGGGCCGCGCGATCAACGCCCATGTGGTCGGCCAGCACGCCCTTGAACAGGCCACGCATGTCCAGCGTCGGCGCCACATCGCGGTTCTCATAGAGGGCGTTCGACTTCAGCGTCGGCCAGTCGCCGACAATGCCGCCGGCTTTCAGACCGCCGCCCAGGATCAATGCGGCGGAGGCCGTGCCGTGGTCCGTGCCGCCCGTGCCGTTGGCCCGCGCGGTGCGGCCGAACTCGGTGGCGACCACGACGACGGTGTTGCGCCACTCCGGACCAAGGCCGCTGTGAACGCCGTCCAGCACCGCGTCCAGATAGGCCAGGCGCGTGTTGAGCAGGCCGGCCTGGTTGGCGTGGCTGTCGAAGCCATCAAGTGAGATCGCCGCCACGCTGGGCCCGCCCGGCTCGCGCATGAAGCCGGCCAGGGCGGACCCCAGGGCGCGGGCCGCGTCGCGCCCCTGTTGACCGCCGCCGCCCTTGCCCGCGCCTGCCATGCCCCGGGACGGGGACGGCGAGGGTGCGCCCGACATCCCCGCTGTCGCGTCTTTGGCCATGGTCTCGGTGGCGAGCCCGCGCGCCAGGGCCGGCCCCAGCAGCGGGTCGTTGCGGTAGAGGTCCTGCAACAGCAACGGCAGCCGCGCCTCAGCGTCCACCGTCCGGCCCGGCGACCAGGAGGCGGTCTGGACCTTGCCGCGCAGGATCAGCGGCGCGGTGGGCCCGACCGACAGCGCGTCCACCTTGCGGTGTGCCGACAGCGCCTCCACCGCCCGGTTCAGCCAGCCGGAGGTGGTCGAATAGACGCCCGCCGCGCCGGTCTCCAGCACGTCCTGCGCTTCGAAATGCGAGCGGGCGCGGTCTGGCGTGGCGATGGCCGGGACGATGCGTGCTTCGCCGGCCTTGGCGAGCGCATGCACGGTCGACAACTGCGGGTGCAGGCCGAAGGTCGTATCCAGTGGCAAGGCGGCGTCGCTGAGCGCCAGCCCGGCACGCAGGGACGGGTAGTCGCGGTCGCCGATCGGCGGGGCGACCGACAGGCCGTCCATGCCGCCCCGGCAGATCACCACGATCATCTTTCGCCGGTTGAGGTCGCCGTCCGCGGCCTGGGCGGGCACCGCCAGCAGTTGCAACGACAGTCCGAAGCCGGCGGCGGTGGCGAGCAGGCCTCGTCTCGACGGGGCAGCCAGCGGGTTGTGGGCGGGCGCGTTCATCGCCGTTGGAACTCCGGGCTCATCAGCAGCAGGGCGAACCCCTCGGGGCGCGACTCAGCGCGGGCTATGGCCTTGGCGGTTTCGGGAGACAGGCGCTCGCCAAGCACGTCGGCGGCCAGCGCGCGGGGGTCGCGGTCGCCCAGCGCGGCGCCGGAGAAGCCCTGCGCGAACTGCATGCGCTTGACGATGGCGTCGGGGGCCGCCCAGGACGACGCGTCCTCCGGCCACCCTTTCGGCGAGGGCGGCGAGAACGGTTTCTGGCCCAGTCCGGTCAGAATTGGCGCCAGCCGCTCAAAGGCCATGGGCGAGGTGGCCGCCGCGCGATGGCTGGAGACGATGAACTCATAGGGCGTCTTAAACTTGCCGGGCCGGGGATCCCATGCCTCTGGCGCGGCGATCAGCGCCTCGGCCACGCGCGCCAGATCGCCGCGGCTCGAGGTCCAGGCGGCGTCCAGCCGGGCGACGAGGGCCGCAGGCGGGTCGTCGGCGACAAAGTGCCGGGCGATCTTGCCGCAGATGAAGCGCGCGGTCTGCGGTCTGGCGGCCAGGTCGGCGAGAATGGCGCTGGCCTGCCGCCGCCCGCCCGGGGCGTAGCGAACGCCCATCACCGTGCGCTCGCCCGGTTCATGGGCCTGGGCGCGAAACACCGCTGCGCCATAGCCCTCGTCGCGCGGACCGCCGATGGACAGGCCGGTCATCGCCCGGGCGAACTCGGTGACGTCGGCCTGGGTGTAGCCGGCGCCGACGCCGACGGTGTGCAGTTCCAGGATCTCGCGCGCCAGGTTCTCGTTCAGTCCGACGGTGCGTTGCTTCGCGGGCTCCGAGCGAGCGCCGCCGCCGCGCCCGCCGCCCATTTTCAGAAACTGGGCCGCAGGGCTGTCGGGGCCGACCGATTGGATCTGGTCGAGGTAGGTGAGCATGGCCGGATGCGTTTCGGCCGCGGCCAGCAGATCCTCGAACCGGCCGAATACGTGGGGCCGTATGGCCTCGTCCTCGAACGGCCCGACCACCGTGGCGGTGATCGCCTTGCTCGCCGAAACGGTGAAGTGGTTGGCCCAGAACAGGGCCCAGCGCTCGCGGAAAGCCGCCTCGGTGGTGGCAGCCAGCTCGAACCGCGGGGAGAAATCCGCGGCCACGTCCTGGCGCAGCATGCGCCCGACCACCTTCACCGGATCGCGCGTCGGCATCGTCGCGGCCTCGCCGGACCTCGGGTCCGCAGCCTTCTCGACCTTGGCCTCGCGCTTGTCGCGCCGGTATTCGCGGAATTCGTTTAGCCGCTGGGCGCTGGTGGCCACGGTTCCGGGCGGCGGGTCGGCGCCCTCGCGCCGGATCTGGCTCCGCAGGAAGCCCTGTGGGTCGCCGGCGGTCAGCGCGATCTCGCCCGGCCTGGCGCCCAGGCCGAAGCGGGTGGCCGCGATGGCGGCCCCCATATTCGGGTCGGCAAGCGTCACTCTCGTGCCTCCTTGCGCCAGTCCCTCTTCGCCGTCATGTCAGATGAAAGCGGCGTAACCTTGGCCGTTTCGCATCGGGAGTGACCTGTTGGCGCGAGGATACCGCGAGCCTGGGGAGAAGCCCCGCCGGTTCTACAAGGCCGTGGAGGTCGTTGTGACGGAGGCGGGCTTTGCCGTGCGCCTGGATGGCCGCGGTCTGCGGACCCCTGGGGGTGGCGACATGGTGCTGCCGACCCACGCCCTGGCCGAGCAGGTGGCCGAAGAGTGGGCCGGCCAGGGCGAGACCCTGGCGCTGGCGGCCATGCACGCCACGCGCCTGGCCAACACCGCGATCGACGCCATCCCGCAGGCGCGCGACGCCACTGCCCAGGCGATCGCTGACTACGCCGCATCAGACCTGGTCTGCTATTTCGCTGTCGAGCCCGCCGGCCTTCTGGCCCGCCAGCAGGCGCAGTGGGGTCCGATCCTCGACCGGGCGCAGGCGCAGGCGGGAATGCGGTTTGTCCGCGGCGCTGGCATCGTCCACCGGCCCCAGCCGGATGAGACCCTGGCTCGAGTGAAGTCACTGGGGCTTGCCCTCGACGACTTCGGCCTGGCCGGCCTGGCCTTCGGTGCGGCGCTGTTCGGCTCGGCGGTCCTGGCGATCGCCCTGCACCGCCGCTGGCTCGCCGGCGAAGACGCCTTCGCTCTCTCCCGCCTGGATGAACTCTGGCAGGAAGACCAGTGGGGCATCGACGCCGAGGCCGCCGAACGCACCACACGACTACGCGGTGAGGCGATCATGCTGGACCGGTGGTTCCAGGGGCTCGCCTAGGCTCGTAGCCTCGAACTTGCGCCGACATTGCGCTGGCCTTACCCCTGGCCGCGCAGCAGGGGAGGCCGGGTGGCCGTGAAGCAGATACTCGTAGAGCTTGAGCAGCGTCGCCGCGACGCCAGGCTGGGCGGCGGTGAACGCCGCATCGCAAGCCAGCACGCCAAGGGCAAGCTGACCGCGCGCGAGCGGGTCGATCTGTTGCTCGATGAGGGATCGTTCGAAGAGTTCGACATGTTCGTCGAGCACCGCGCCACCGACTTCGGCATGGCCGACCAGAAGATTCCCGGTGACGGCGTGATCACCGGATGGGGTCGGATCAACGGCCGAGTAGTCTTCGTGTTCTCCAAGGATTTCACGGTCTTCGGCGGGTCTCTTTCGGGCGCGCACGCCCAGAAGATCCTCAAGGTGCAGCGCCAGGCGATGAAGATGGGCGCGCCGATCATCGGCCTGTTCGACGCCGGCGGCGCGCGGATTCAGGAGGGCGTCGAGAGCCTGGCCGGCTATGCCGACATCTTCCTGGAGAACACGCTGGCCTCGGGCGTCATCCCGCAGATCAGCGTGATCATGGGCCCCTGCGCCGGCGGCGACGTCTATTCGCCGGCGATTACCGACTTCATCTTCATGGTGAAGGACACGAGCTACATGTACGTCACCGGCCCCGAGGTGGTGAAGACCGTCACCCACGAGGACGTCAGCCACGAGGACCTGGGCGGCTATCGGATCCACGCCATGAAATCCGGCGTCGCCGACGGCGCCTTCGAGAACGACCTGGAGGCGCTGACCCAGGTGCGCCGGCTGGTGGACTTCCTGCCCGCCTCGAACCGCGAGAAGCCGCCGATCCGCGAAAGCTTCGACGATCCGGCCCGCGACGAGGCCAGCCTCGACACCCTGGTTCCGGCCAATCCCAACAAGCCCTACGATATCAAGGAATTGATCAATAAAGTTGTGGACGAGGCCGACTTCTTCGAGATCAGCCCGGACTTCGCCAAGAACATCGTCTGCGGCTTCGCCAGGATGGACGGACAGCCGGTGGGCATCGTCGCCAACCAGCCGCAGGTGCTGGCCGGCGTGCTCGACATCGATTCCAGCCGCAAGGCCGCCCGCTTCGTGCGGTTCTGCGACGCCTTCGAATTCCCGCTGATCACCTTCGTCGACGTGCCGGGCTTCATGCCGGGCACCAAGCAGGAACAGGGCGGACTGATCCGCCATGGCGCCAAGCTGCTGTTCGCCTTCGCCGAGGCCACGGTGCCGAAGATCACCCTGATCACCCGCAAGGCCTATGGCGGCGCCTATGACGTGATGAGTTCCAAGCATCTGCGCGGCGACATCAACTACGCCTGGCCCACCGCTGAGATCGCGGTGATGGGGCCAAGGGAGCCGTCGAGATCATCTTCCGCTCGGAGATCGGCGATCCCGACGCCATCGCGGCGCGCACGGCGGAGTATCAGGCCCGCTTCGCCAACCCCTTTGTCGCGGCCTCACGCGGCTATATCGACGACGTGATCATGCCGCACGGCACCCGTCGACGGATCATCAAGGCGTTGAAGAATCTCAGGGGCAAACAACTCACCAACCCCTGGAAAAAGCACGACAACATTCCGCTGTAGAGGCCGCCGTCCGCCGCCGCCGGAACGGACTAGGCGTCGGCGCGCTCAAGCTTGGCCGCGGACCCCTTAAGGATGCCCATGCCCGAACTTGCGCGCGAACTGCCCATTGTCCTGGCCATGGTGGCCGCCACGGTGCTGGTTCACATGCTGGGGTTGATGGGCCTGACCCAACTGACCCGCCTCCATATCGATCATTTCCGCACGCCCTGGTTGACGGCAGACCGGCTGCTGGTGCCGTTGACCATGGTGACCGGGCTCTTCCTGTTGCACGGCGTCGAGGTGCTGGCCTACGCGGCGACCTACATGGCCGTGGGCATGACACAGCACCTGGAGGCGGCGGTCTACGTCTCAGTCAGCGCCTATTCCACCGCCGGCTGGACGGGGGTGACCATCTCGCATGACTGGCGGGTGCTGGCCGCCTTCGAGTCGCTGAACGGCATGCTGCTGATCGGCTGGTCGACCGCCTTCCTGTTCCAGAATCTCTACCGGATACTGATCGACGAAGACGATCATCCGCTGCCGGCGGGAGCCATCGCCCGCAAGCGCGCGAAGCCTCAGCAGGCTGGCTCGGCGACGCCCTCGCCACGGCCAAGCCGGTCGGGCAGGGGCGCGCCGTAGGGCACGAACTCCAGCGAGATCGAGTTGATGCAGTAGCGCAGGCGGGT
>JANXXA010000122.1 GCA_025350885.1 Phenylobacterium sp. | reverse complement strand
CATCGCGCCCGTGGCACCAATCGGATGACCGAGGGCCATCGCGCCGCCGTTCACATTCACCTTGTTGCGGTCGAGGTCGAGATCACGCATGAACTTCTCGGCCACCACCGCGAACGCCTCGTTGATCTCGAACAGGTCGATGTCGTCCAGCGTCAGCCCGGCCTTGGCCAGCACCTTGCGCGCCGCCGGCACCGGGGCGTTCAGCATCAGGGTCGGGGAATCGCCCATGTTGGCCATCGCCACCACCCGCGCCCGGGGCTTGAGGCCATGCTTGTCGGCGTACTCTTTCGAGGCCAGCAGCACCGCCCCCGCCCCGTCGACCACGCCGCTCGAATTGCCGGCATGGTGGATGTGCTCGATCTTCAGGTCCGGATAGACCTGCCGGATCAGCCCGGCCAGGGTCGTGCCCTTGGTGTCGATGGCCACTTCCGCCATGGCGGCGAACGACGGCCTAAGCCCCGCCAGCCCTTCCATGGTCGTCTGAGGCCGCGGAAACTCCTCGTGGTCCAGCGCCAGCGTGCCGTCTTCCTTGTAGACCGGCACCAGGGCGCGGTCGAAGTGGCCGTTCCGGATGGCGTGGTCGGCGCGCTGCTGGCTGACCAGGGCGAGCTCGTCGAGCGCCTGGCGGGAAATGCCCTCCATGGTGGCGATGGCGTCGGCGCAGACGCCCTGGTGCGACTGCGGATGGTGGGCCCGCAGGTGCAGGTTGCCCGAGTCCATCAGCATCGGGCCGGCTTCGGGATCGGGCTTGGGCGCGGAGGAGGACGTGTAGGACATCATCTCGGTGCCGCCGGCGATCACCAGGTCTTCCATGCCCGACATGATCTGGGCCGCGGCCAGGTTCACCGCGGTGATGCCCGAGCCGCAGAAGCGGTCGAGGGTGACGCCGCTGGCGCGCACGTCATAGCCGGCGTCCAGCGCCGACATCCGGCCGAGATCGCCGCCCTGCTTGCCGCGCTGGCTGGAGGTGCCCCAGATGATGTCGTCGACATCGGCGGTGTTGAGATCGTTGCGCTCGGCCAGCGCCTTCAGCACCGCCGCGCCCAGGTGCTGCGGGTGGTGGTCGGCCAGCGCGCCCTTGCCGACCTTGCCGATGCCACGCGGGGTGCGGGCGGCGTCGATGATGAGGGCTTCAGCCATGGTCTCGTCCTTCTAGCGGGGCCGGGCGTGGTCCGGCGTTCGGGGGCCCGGCGTTCGGAGTAAGGTTCCGTAACAGGATTGCCGGTCGCCCTAAGGGCAGTCCAGCGCCAAATGCGCGCGACGGCCGGCGATCACGGGGAAGCTGGGCGCCCGGCCGCGGCCTCGCCGGCGCGGACGCCGCGCAGGATGTCGCTCATCGCATAGTTGCCCTCGTGGCAGGCGTATTCGAAGAGCTGGTCCTTCAGGGCGGTCAGGCTCATCTCGGCGCGCCAGGGGCGGGCGTAGTAGGTCGCGTCCTCGACCTGGAATTCGTAGAGGATCTCGCCGCGCGAGGCGCGGGTGAAGCGCTCGGTCACCCGGCCCTGCGGCGTCAGAAACAGCGGCCCCGCGCGGCCCTGCTCGGCCCTGGCGTTGAGTGTCTCGACCACCAGGGTGTCGCCCTCCCACCAGCCGGTGGAATCGCCGAACCAGGGCTGCAGCACGGCGGGTCCGTGGCCGGCCTGGGCCGCGGCCTTGTCGCGGAACAGCGGGATGGTGCGGACGTCGTGGATCATCTCGACGACGATCGCCACGGCGTGTGGGGTCTGCACAATCTGGTAGTTCGAATTGTAGATGTTGTTGAGCATGCCCGGCCCGCCTGAGCCGCGCGAGGCGATCAGGCAGCGGTCCCAGGGCTCCAACGCCTCGGGGTCCGCGGGCGTATCGGCGCGCCGGGCGAAGGCGCCCGCCTGGCGCACCCGCTCTCGCCCGGCGTCGGAGAACGGCAGCTGGCCGTCGGCCGGCTCGACGATCCAGGAGGTGCGAAATTCGCCCCTCACCCGGGCATAGGTCCGTCCGGGATCCAGCCAGAAGGCGTTGTAGCCGCCGGGATCGCCAACCGAGGGCGGCCGGTCGCTGACTTCCGAGGGCGCCGCGTCGGCGTCCAGATTGCGGACCATCGGATTGGACCTGGCGCGCGCCCGCGCCTGCGCCGCGCTGATCGCCAGCTCGGTCACGCCGGGAAGGCGGGTGAGCTTGGTGACCGAGGCGTTGGTCCAGACGCCGGTGAAATCCGGATGGGCGTCGGCGGTGCGCGGCAGGGGGGGCGCCGCCAGCGGAGAGCCCGCGAACAGCAGGGCGGCCGCGAGCACCGCGCCCGCGACCCCGGCCCTGAAGGTAAGGTGATGGCTCATGCCGCGCAGCCTGACCCGCCGCACCCGCCTCTGTCCAGAGGCTGTTGCGCTTGCCAAGCCCAGAGACCCGGAGTCTAGTCTCAGCCCAAATATCCTCGGTCGATGAGTTGGCGGTGAAGCTTTTTTCGGTCTGGCGCGTTGGGAGATCACCCATGACCCGCAACACGGCTTCCCACCTCCGGCTGACCTCGCCCCCGGGGGCCGTTTCGCCAAGTCGAATTCCGATCCATTGGGACGCCGCGACCGCCGGCCTGCGCGGCCCGGTGATCGCCACGGCGACCGCCGGCGCTGAACGCAACGCCATCGGCGCGCATGGCGGGGCCTATTCGATCTATCGCGCCCTAGCGATCGCGTCGGGGGCCATGGCCGCCGAGGCGAGGCCGCAACTCACCGACACCTATCCCGTCGCCCCGGTCGGACCGCACGCTCAGTGGCGCGAGCCCGGCAGGATCGTTTCCCTTGACCCCTGGGGCCATCGGGTCGCCGAGGATTTCGCGGCGCAACTGGCGCAGGGCGTCGACATTCGCCCGACCATCGCCATCACCAGCGCCCGCATCTGCCTGCCCGAGGTCCGCGAGGCCATCGCCCGCGGCCGGCTGAAGATCGACGGCGAGGTGGTCCACGCGGGTGGCGAGGTGGTGGTGACCAAGGCCGCCATCGATCCGGTCTGGCATCTGCCCGGCATCGCCGAGCGGTTCGAGGTCGAGGAGGCCAAGCTGCGCCGCACGCTCTTCGAACAGACCGGCGGCATGTATCCCGAACTGGTCACCCGGCCCGACATCGCTGTCTTCCTGCCGCCGATCGGCGGGATCACCGTTTATATGTTCGGCGACCCGGCCCGGCTGGGGGACCGGCGCTTCGCGCTGACCTGCCGGGTCCACGACGAGTGCAACAGCTCCGACGTCTTCGGCTCCGACATCTGCACCTGCCGGCCGTACCTGATCCACGGCATCGAGGAGGCGACACGCCAGGCCCAGGCCGGCGGCGCGGGCCTGATCGTCTATAACCGCAAGGAAGGCCGCGCGCTGGGCGAGGTGACCAAGTTCCTGGTCTATAACGCCCGGCAGCGCCAACCGGGCGGCGACCGCGCGGCGACCTATTTCGAACGCACCGAATGCGTGGCCGGCGTCCGCGACGCGCGCGTCCAGCAGCTGATGCCAGACGTCCTCCACTGGCTGGGCGTGCGGCGGATCGACCGCTTCATCTCGATGTCCAATATGAAGTACGACGCCCTGGTGGCGGGGGGGATCGAGATCGTCGAACGGGTTCCGATCCCCGACGACCTTGTGCCGCCGGACGCCGGCGTCGAGATGGAAGCCAAAAAGGCCGCCGGCTACTTCACCCACGACAGGACACCGGCCGTCCGTGCCGTCCCCTGAGCCCCATCCCGGTTTCGCCGCGCGCTTTCCCGGATGACACCGGGGGCAGGGGCGTGACATGCAAGGGGGCTGACCGGAAACAGGCGAGGGGAATGGCTGTGCGGAACGACACTGCGGCTTCGAAAACGCTGACCGCGCTGGCCTTGGTGCTGGCGCTGGCGCCGGGGGGCGGCGCCTGGGCGCAGGCCGCGCCCGCCTTTGCGCCTGGCGCCGACTATGCCGGGGTGGCCGGTTCGGCGGCGGAGAACGCGCGGATCGCCGCCCGCTGCGGGGCCAACCGCAACGCCCGCGACGGCTACGCGCCGACCCCGCTTCGCCCCGACCAGACCCACGCGCCGCAGGTCAAATCCAGCCAGGCCTTCACGGTCGAAGTGGTCGCGACCCTGGATCGCTCGGTGGGCATGGCGGTGCTGCCGGACGGAACGCTGCTGGTCTCCCAGCGCGCCGGGGGCCTGCGCACCATCCAGGTCAAGGGGGGCGACGCCAAGGGCCAGGTCTCCGAGCCCCTGAAGGGCACGCCGGAGGTGGCCGGGCCGATGGGCACCAGCAACACCGGCCCGGTGCTGGACCGCGACTTCGCCCGCAATCGCACGCTCTACTATGGCTATACCACCGCGCCACCGGCCAAGGGCGCGGCGCCCATGGGGCACATCCTGAGAGCCCGGCTGTCGCCCGACGCGCGGTCGCTGGAGGATGTCGCCACGATCTACGAAGCCGCCAATCTCGCGCCGCGCCGGATCGTCCAGGCGCGTGACGGAACCCTGCTGATCGCCTCGGCCGAAGTCGCGTCCGGCGGTCCCAACCCGCAGTCGATGAGCGACCCGCGCGGCAAGATCCTGCGCATTGGCGCCGACGGCGCGATCCCCAAAGACAACCCGTTTGTCAAAGATGCCGGCACAAGCCCGGCGCTCTATGCCCTCGGCTTTCGCGACATTCAGGCCGCCGCGCTGAATCCGGCGACCGGCGAGCTGTGGGTCGGCGAGAACGAGCCGATGGGCGGCGATGAGTTGAACCGCATCAAGTCTGGCGGCAACTATGGCTTCCCGGTGATCAGCTATGGTCGCGAGAACGGCGGCGGCCTGATCGACGCCGGCAAGACCGTCCAGGCGGGCCTCGAGCAGCCGGTCTATTTCTGGACCCCCTCGGTCGCGCCTTCGGGCCTGGCCTTCTATTCCGGCCAGGCCTTCCCCGCCTGGAAGGGCGACATCCTGATGGGCGCCATGTCCGGCCGCCAGTTGATCCGCCTGCAGATGAAGAACGGCCGCGTGGTGGGCGAGGAAAAGCTGCTGATGGACCGCTGCAAGCGGCTGAAAGACGTCCACGTCGGCCCCGACGGCCTGATCTACCTGATCACCGACGAGAGCCCCAGCGAGGTGCTGCGGATACGGCCGGCGGGATAATAGCGCCACCCGCGGGATCCCCTGAACCCCGCCGGCAAGACCTGCCTGAGCGTCTGACGGCGCTTGCGCTGAATTCCAGCTTCACCTTTGGAACCGCGTTCCTCGCGGGACGCTATGGCGGCAAGCTCCAGAGGAACGCTCCATGAAATCTATCCAAGCCCTGCCGCTCGCCGCGGTCATCTCGCTCGCCCTGCTGGGCGCCTGCAACAAGCCGGCCGACACCGCGGCCGCCGACGCCGCCGCCAAGACGGGCGCCGTCGCCGACAGCGCCACCGATGCCGCGGTCAACGCACCCGGCGCCGGCGGTGCGGTCTCCGCGCCGCAGGCCAATGGCGCGGTCAACACCGACGCCAACACCACCTCGACCGACGTCGCCCCGGCCTCCAACTCGTTCACCGAGGGCCAGGCCAAGGGTCACTTCGAGAACGCCGGCTACAGCGACGTGACGAACCTGACCAAGACCCCCGACGGCCTGTGGACCGCCAAGGCGATGAAGGGCGGCAAGTCGATGAACGTGGCGCTCGATTTCAAGGGCGCCGTCACCGCCAGGTAGTTTCAAAAAACCCCGTCCCGCAGCCCCCCGACACTCACGCAAGGAGAAGACCATGGCCCAGGCCATCACCCGACTGTTCGACAATCACGACGAGGCCGCCAAGGCCGTCCGCGACCTCGAAGCCGCCGGCGTTCCGCATTCCGACATCAGCCTGATGGCCAACAACGCCGACGGCCGCCACGCCATGCGCGATGGCAAGGTCGGCGACGGGCCTGACGGTGACAACGACGCAGCCGAGGGCGCCACCAAGGGCGCCACGACCGGCGGACTGATCGGCGGCGGCGCGGGTCTGCTGGCGGGCCTGGGCATGCTGGCCATCCCCGGCGTCGGCCCTGTGGTCGCGGCCGGCTGGCTGGTCTCGACCGCGGTCGGCGCGGCGGCTGGCGCTCTGGCGGGCGGCGCCACCGGCGGCGTGCTGGGCGCGCTGAAGGACGCCGGGCACAGTGACGAGGACGCCCATGTCTATGCCGAGGGTGTACGGCGCGGCGGAACCCTGGTCAGCGTGCGCGCGGCCAACGACACCGATGCGGCGGCCGCACACCGGGTGCTCGACGGCACGGGCGGCATCGATGCGGCCGCGCGCGGCGCCGCCTATCGCCAGGACGGCTGGCAGGGCTTTGACCCCGCCGCCTCGCCCTACAGCGCCGAACAGGTCAACAGCGAGCGCGAGCGCTTCGCCGAGCCCCGCTCGTTCGCCGCCGGCAGCGACGACCTGCGCACCACCCCTGTCAGCCCGGGCGAGACCCCCGCCCAGCCGACCCCCAGGCCGATGGATCCCAATCTGCGCGGCGTCTAATCTTTCCCCCCGATTGAAGATACCGCAGCAGAGGAGCGCCCGGGACACCCCGCCCGGGCGCTCTTTTGCGTGGGGGTGGGGGGTAGGTCGAAGAGCCGAGTAGAGACGCCGCACGCCCTGACAATCTTGACGCTACCAATTCTCGTAGCTACATTAAGTGGCTATGCGCATCACCTACGACCCGAGGAAGCGGGGCAGAGACTCTCGAACGCAGAAGTCTCGACTTTGAGGATTCACTGGAGGTCTTCGATGGGAAGGCCTTTCAGATGGAAGACGACCGCCAGGACTATGGCGAGAAGCGCTGGATTACGGTCGGTTGGCTGAACCACGCGATGATCGTTGTGATCTGGACTGCGCGCGATGGCGGGCGGCGGATCATCTCCATGAGGAAGTGCAATGAGAAAGAACGCAATAAGTACCAAGCCCGTCTGGCATGATTCCGATGACGCCCCTGAGCTGACCGACGACTTCTTTGACCGCGCGGCGATCTGGGAGGGCGACAAGCTGATCCGCCCGGCCAACGGCACGCTGACTAGACCCGGCCGGCCGAGACTGGACCATCCCAAGCGCCAGGTGACCCTGCGCCTGGATGCCGACCTGCTAGATCAACTGCGCGCCTCCGGCCCCGGCTGGCAGAGCCGCATCAACACCCTGCTGCGCGAGGCGGCCGGGCTTTAGCGGCGCACGCCTTCCTTCAGTGTGATCCCGGTTTTGGGCAGCTGAAAACCGACATCCATTCCAGCCGCCTCTAATGAGGTCGATGCGCCGGCGGCGCGAGATGAACGCCGCCTGACCCCGCGGCTCAGGCTGGCCTCAGGCGGCCCGGCGCACCTTGCCAGTGCGGTCCGCCCCTCCGGGCGGCCGGCGAGTGCGAGACGATGACCTCTTCAGTGACCTGGGCGCCCCTGGACCACGCGGCCCGCGAGCCGGTGCGGGCCGGCGACCTGGTCTCCGCCGAGGCCGGCGGCCTGCCGATCTACCGTGTCGTCGCCTGGGAGAAAGGCCGCGCCTGGGTCTCCACCCGCGACGGCGCCCCCGCCCGCGCCCGCGCAATGCCCCTGGACGGGTTCTGCTGGCGGGGGATCGACGGGTAGGGCGAGGGCGGTCGGGGGCTGCTGCTTCTGGCCTTATTCCAAGATTGACATGGCCGTTTGGCTGATGTTCGCCGGCGTGCCGCCCAGTCTCATCCGCGACCAGATCAGGGGCGAGACGCTGGAGCAGCAAATGTTGAGGTTGCGGCCTCGTAGGTCGGGAACCTAGAGTTGGATGCAAGTCGTTGGGGGTGATGAATTTTGGTCCCCCGTTGGGGGCGAGATATGTCGGAACCTGACGCGGTCGACGAGGTCGCGCCCTCGCCAGAGAATGTGGCGGAGCCGCTGGTCGAGTCATTGGCCGGCTCATCACTCCTGAAGGCTCTCGCGTTGGCGCGAGATCGCCTCCTTGATCGATCCCTTCGAAACAAGCTGATAAGCACGCCGATTATTTCTGCTCGCGCACGACAGGTCCGAGTGTTTGACGAGCTTGGGGACGAAGTCTTCTCCATCCTGCGTTCGGGCAAGCAAATGACGTTCACAGCGTCCGGCGCTCCTGACACCGACGACGATGATGGCGTCGGAGACGATACTTGGGTGCCTCCGGACCAAGGTGACGGTTCGGGCGGGCCGGCGGCGCGGCACACAGACAACAAGCTACAGACGAAACTCACGCCCGAACGCCTGCAGAAGCACTTGCTCAGCCTGTTCTACGAAGGACAAACGCTTGAAGACGAACAGGGCGTAAATGTACTCTTTCTGGCAGTGGCCTTCCTGGAGTGGCGGGAAGCCAAACAATCCGAGATCGCGCGTTTTGCGCCGTTAATTCTGCTTCCTGTCGAACTCCAGCGCGATGGCGCGAAGGACCGTTTCAAGCTCAAGATTCGGGACGAGGACCTAATCACCAACGTCAGTCTTCAGGCATGGCTGTGCGTCAGGCAATCAAGACCGAATTGGATGAAATGACTGAGAAGGACCACCTTGGCCGGGTGCGGCTCCGACAGGACACCTAACTCGCGCGCTAGGCTGCGATCCGCCCCCAAAAGTTCCCATTCCGTTCCGCCTTGAATCCGCCTAACCTGCCCCGCGTGACCCTCACCCCCGCCACCCTCGACCTCGCCCCGGCCCTGGTGGTCCTGCCCGGCCCGCGCGCCGCTGTGGCGGACGCCACGGGCGCTCAGGCGCTGCGGGCTCCCGATGCTCGGGATCTGTTCGAGCAGTGGCCGGTGCTGTTGGCGCATGCGGCGATGACGGCGCGGCGGTTGGGGGTGGCGCCGCCGCCCCGGACGCCGCGCATCTTCGACGCGCTGGAGCTGTTTGCGTTCGTGCGGCCGGGGCGGTTCTGTGCGCCGTCGGCCGCGGGGCTGGCGCAGGCGGTGGGGTTGGCGGAGCCCAAGGGCGCGGAGGCTCAGGCCGTGGCGTTGCGCGAGGTGTGCGGGCTGCTGCTGGCCGAGCTGGCGGCGGCGCCCTTGCCGTCGCGGGAGGAGGCGCTGGCGGTGGCCGAGACGCTGGCGCGGGGCGGGTGGCCGTGGGGGGCGGCGTGTATCGGGGCGCTGCGGTCGCGGCCCGCGGGCAACATGTTCCGCACCTCCGGGCTCGACGCCTGGGCGCGGCTTTCCGAGTGGGAGGGCGAGGCGCCGCCTGGCGAGGCGGGGAGCAAGCCGGTGGCGCCCGAAGCGGCGGCGGCGCGGCTGGCCGAGCTGTTGGCGCGCGCTGGCCTGGACGAGGCGCGGCCGGCGCAGGCGGAATATGCGGCGGGGGCGGCCTATGCGTTCTCGCCCCGCGAGCGGGAGGGGGAACCCCGGATGATGCTGGCCGAGGCCGGCACCGGGATCGGCAAGACGCTGGCCTATCTGGCGCCCGCCTCGCTGTGGGCCGAGGCCAACGGGCCGGCGGTGTGGGTCTCGACCTATACCCGCGCCCTGCAGCGGCAGATCGAGCGGGAAAGCCATGCGCTTTGGCCCGACCCGAAGGTCCGCGCGAAGAAGGCCGTGGTGCGCAAGGGGCGCGAGAACTACCTGTGCCTGCTGAACTTTCAGGAGGCGGTGAATTCGGCGCAGCTGGGGGCCGGCGACCTGGTGGGGCTGGGGCTGGCCAGCCGCTGGGTGCGGGCCAGCCGCGACGGCGACATGACCGGCGGCGACTTTCCGGCCTGGCTGCCGACGCTGTTTGCCGTGGGGCCGGCGGCGCAGGCGTCGCCGGCGAACCTGGTGGACCGGCGCGGCGAGTGCATCCATGCGGGGTGCCAGCACTACCGCACCTGCTTCGTGGAAAAGGCGATCCGCGGGTCGCGGCGGGCCGACATCGTCATCGCCAACCACGCCCTGGTGCTGACCCAGGCCGCATTCGATGGGGCCCGCGCGGCGCGCGGCAGCAAGGCCGACGGGGAGACCACGCAGCTGAAGCGCATCGTCTTCGACGAAGGCCACCACCTGTTCGACGCGGCGGATTCGGCGTTCGCCGCGGCGCTGTCGGGGGCGGAGGCGGCGGAACTGCGGCGCTGGATCCGCGGGCCGGAGGGTCGTGGGCGGCGCGGGCGGGGGCTGGAAGCTCGCCTGATGGAAGTCCTGGGTGACCATGAGGAGGCGCGCGAGGCCCTGGTCGCGGCGACCCGGGCCGCGGCGGTGTTGCCCGGCGAAGGCTGGTCGGGCCGGATCGCGCCGCCCAACGGCGAGGTCAACCCGCTGGGGCCGGTGGAGCAGTTCCTGGTGGCCGTGATGGAGCAACTTCGAGCGCGGGCGGCGCCCAGCGAGGTCGGGATGGAATGCGCGGCCAGGCCGGCGCTGGACCTGGTGCGCACCACCGCGCGGGCGGCGGCCGAGGGGCTGGCCAAGGTCGAGGCGCCTCTGGTGGCCCTGGCCCGACAGCTGGAGGACGTGCTGGACGCCGAGGCCGCCGAGCTGACCACGGCGGACCGGGCGCGCATTGAAGGGGCTTTGCGGGGCCTGGACAGGCGGGCGCGGATGACGCTGCCGGCCTGGCGCTCGATGCTGCGGGCCATCGACGAGGACGCCGAGGACGATCCGGACTTCGTCGACTGGTTCGACGCGACGTTTCTCTATGGCCGGGTGGTGGACGCCGCCTGCCGCCGCCACTGGGTCGATCCCACCGAGCCCCTGACCAACACGGTGATCGCGCCGGCGCACGGGGTGCTGGTGACCTCGGCGACCCTGGCCGACCCGACGCTGGCCGACCCCTTCGCGCTGGCGGAGATGCGTACGGGCGCCGCGCGGCTGCCCGACCGGCCGCGGACGCTGAAGCTCGCCTCGCCGTTCGACTATGCCAACCAGGCCCGCTGCTTCGTGGTCACCGATGTCGGCCGCGAGGATCCGCGCCAGGTGGCCGCGGCGATGCGCGAGTTGTTCCTGGCGGCAGGCGGCGGGGGGCTGGGGCTGTTCACCGCGATCCGGCGGCTGCGCGCGGTGCACGAGAAGATCGCCGCGCCCCTGGCCGACAAGGGCATCGCGCTCTACGCCCAGCATGTGGACGGCCTGGAGGTCGGCGCGCTGGTGGACATTTTTCGGGCGGAAGAGGACGCCTGCCTGCTCGGCACCGACGCGGTGCGCGACGGGGTGGACGTGCCGGGCCGGTCGCTGCGGCTGCTGGTGTTCGACCGCGCGCCCTGGCCCCGCCCCGACATCCTGCACAAGGCCCGCCGCGTGCGGTTCGGCGGCAAGGGCTATGACGACGCCGTGGCGCGCGGCCGCATCGCCCAGGCGTTCGGGCGGCTGATTCGCCGCGCCGACGACAAGGGCTGTTTCGTCATGCTCGACCCCGCCTCACCGACGCGGCTGTTTTCCGGCCTGCCGGAGGGGGTGGTGCTGCAGCGGGTCGGCCTGGTCGAGGCGATCGAGGGGGTGGCGGGGTTTCTGGGCTAGGAAGATTGGCCACGGAAAAGGGGTCGGGCTGAGTGGGCGCGGCGGGGTTTCTGGGCAAGGAAGATTGGCCACGGAAAACACGGAAAGAGCACGGAAAGGGGTAGGGCTGAGAGGGCGTGGCCGTTTCTATTGATCGCGCCAGCAGGCGCGATCGGTTCTGACCGCGAACCTCTCAGGGTGCGCGCCTTCCGTGCTCTTTCCGTGTTTTCCGTGGCAAAAACCTTTCGCCGGAACGGACAGGCTCAGGCCGCAGCCTGGAGTTGTTCGAAGAGGTTGGCGGGGTAGGGGGAGGGGTACGGGGTGACGCCGAGTTTGGCGCGCACCTTGTCCAGGGGCTGGTTCCAGATGCGCTCCCACTCGACGCCGAGCAGGGGCGGGGTGCGGCGGCCGTGCGCCCAGGCGGCCAGGATGGTGTCGAGCATCAGGGGGCCGCCTTCGGGCCGTTCAAAGGCGATGCGGGTCAGCACCATCCCTAGGAACATCGCCGAATAGTGGTGGCCGAACTGGGCCAGCTGGAAGCCGGAGATCGCCACCTCGTGCAGGGCGGTGGTCTCATAGCCGCCGACGATGTGCCACAGGTCGTGGCACTGCAGGATACGCGCGTTCAGGTAGTCCAGCGGCGCGGGCAGCCTGTCGAGACCCAGGGCCTCGCGG
>JANXXA010000073.1 GCA_025350885.1 Phenylobacterium sp. | reverse complement strand
GCAGCGTCACGGCGCTGCTGCCCCTCCGCCCAGGCGCCATGCCGATCCGGATCGGCGAAGCCGGGCTGGACGTGGTGCTGGGAAGCGAGGCGCCCAGCCTGCCCAGCCTGACCAAGATCGCGCGGCGCGACACCCGCATCGCGCTGCACATCGACAGCCCGCACATGGCCCGGCTGACCGCCGAGGCCGACATCGCGGTGGGCGCCGCAGGGTCCTCGACCTGGGAGCGCTGCACGCTGGGGCTACCGACCCTGATGGTGGTGCTGGCGGAAAATCAGCGGGCGGCGGCGCGGGCCCTGGCCGAGCGCGACGCGGCCCTGGTGGTGGACGCCGGGGCGGCCAGTTTCGAGCCCGCCTTCGACGTGGCGCTGATGCGCATCACCACCGACGCGAGCCTGCGCCGCCGCCTGGCCGAGGCCAGCGCCGGACTCTGCGACGGCCTGGGCGCGGGCCGTGTCGCCGAGGTGTTCCTCAGGCTGATCGCCGCGCGGGCGGGTTAGACCCCGGACCCGATCATGTCCCAGGCCAGTGGCTCGCCGCGCACGAGGGCGCGGACGGCGGGTCGGCCGAGGACCCGGTCCAGATCGTCGGGCGGCAGGCCATTGCCCGGCCGGACCGAGCGGACATTGGACCGGGTCAGCGGCTCTCCAACCCTCACGTCGGCGGTGACGTAGAGCGAGCGGCGGAACTGCAAAGACCCGCGTTCGGACCCCAGCACGTCGTAGTGGGCGCGGCCGAGCGCGGTCCAGGCGTCCTTGCCGTCGCGCACGAGCGCCGTGAACTCCGCCGGCTCCAGGCTGAAGGCCGCGTCCGGGCCGCCGTCGGACCGGGCCAGCGTGAAGTGCTTTTCGATCACGCAGGCGCCCAGCGCGATCGCCGCCACCGAAGCCGCCGTGCCGTGGGTGTGGTCGGAGAGGCCGATCGGGCTGTCGAAGCGCCCGGTCATGTCGGCGACCGTGCGGACGTTGGCGTCGGCCAGTTCGGCCGGGTAGCTGGAGACGCAGTGCAGCAGGACCACGCCCGCCGCGCCCGCCTCGAGCGCGGCCGTGCGGGCGGCTTCGATCTCGGCCAGGTTGGCCATGCCGGTGGAAATGATCAGCGGCTTGCCCTGCCGGGCGGCATAGCGGATCAGCGGCAGGTCCACGGCCTCGAAGGAGGCGATCTTGTAGGCTGGCGCGCCCAGTCCGCTCAGCAGATCAACCGCGGTCTCGTCGAAGGGGCTGGAGAACAGCGTCACCCCCCGCTCGGCGGCGCGGGCGAACAGGGCGGCGTGCCAGTCATAGGGAGTCTGGGCCTCGCGGTAGAGCTCGTGCAGGGTGCGACCGTCCCACAGGCCGCCGGCAATGCGGAACTCCGGCCGGTCGACGTCGAGGGTGATGGTGTCGGCGGTGTAGGTCTGGATCTTGATAGCGTCGCAACCGGTCGCCGCCGCCGCATCGATCATCGCCAGCGCCCGGTCCAGGCTGCCGTTGTGGTTGCCGCTGAGCTCGCAGATCACATAGGGCGGATGGTCCGCGCCGATCCTGCGGCCGGCGATTTCGACTTCGGGCAGGCGTGGTTCGGCGCTCATCGGCCGCCAATCTAGCCCCGGCTGCTGAAACGGGCGTTAACTATCGCGGCTCAGGCGTGGTGGGTCAGGACATAGTCGGGCTGGATTCTATCACCAGCGTTTTCGGCCGCGTTCCGGCCAGGACGCCCAGCGCTACGCCGGTCCCGAGCCCGACCATGGCCACGCCGGAAAACAACCGCAGGCCGAGGCCAAGCGCGGCCCCGATGCCCACTGCAGCGCCGACCAGCGCGACAACCCCGGCGGTCTTCACTTCGTCGCGCATGCAAGGCTCCAGAATCTCCCCTACATAAGCGCCATGTCCCAGGATCGTTCCGCTCCCCGCCTCGTCCGCTGCCTGATCGTCGGCTCTGGCCCGGCCGGCTACACCGCCGCCGTCTACGCCGCGCGCGCGTTGCTGAACCCGGTGATGATCCAGGGGATCCAGCCTGGCGGACAGCTGACCATCACCACCGATGTGGAGAACTATCCGGGCTTCGCCGAGGTGGTCCAGGGTCCCTGGCTGATGGAGCAGATGGAGGCTCAAGCCCGGCACGTGGGCACGGAGATCGTGGCTGACATCGTGCTCACCGCGGACCTATCGCAGCGGCCGTTCCGGCTGACCACCGACAGCGGTCAGGTATGGCTCGCCGAGACGCTGATCATCGCTACCGGCGCCCAGGCCAAGTGGTTGGGCCTCGACAGCGAACAGCGGTTCCAGGGCTTCGGCGTCTCGGCCTGCGCGACCTGCGACGGGTTTTTCTATCGCGGCAAGCAGGTGGTGGTGGTCGGCGGCGGCAACACCGCGGTCGAAGAGGCGCTGTTCCTCACCAACTTTGCGTCCAAGGTGACCGTGGTGCACCGCAAGGGCGAGTTCCGCGCCGAGAAGATCCTGCAGGAGCGGCTGTTCAGCCATCCGAAGATCCAGGTGATCTGGCACAGCGCGATCGACGAGGTGCTGGGCGCGACCGACCCCATGAGCGTCACCGGTGTGCGGCTGAAGGACGTGCGGGACGGCGCGACGCGGGAGGTCGCCTGCGACGGGGTGTTCATCGCCATCGGCCACGCGCCTGCCTCGGAGCTGTTCAAGGACCAGCTGGAGATGGACGCGGCGGGCTACCTGCGGGTCAAGGCCGGCACGGCGTCGACGGCGATCGAGGGGGTCTATGCCGCCGGCGACGTCACCGACGACGTCTACCGCCAGGCGGTGACCGCCGCCGGCATGGGCTGCATGGCGGCGCTGGAGGCCGTGCGGTTCCTGGCCGAGGAAGACCACCGGCAGACCCAAGCGCCGCTCAGCCCCAGCCCTGCCGAGCCCGGGGCCGAGAAGATCGGCGCCTGGTGATCCGGGTCGCCCTGCCTGGCGACCACGCCGCCATCGACGCCATCGTCCGGGCTGCGTTTGGCCGGGCCGACGAAGCGGTTCTGGTGGATCGGCTGCGCGTCGACGAGGACGTCATCTTCGAGCTGGTGGCGGTGGAGGACGGCGAGGTCGTTGGCCATGTGCTCTACAGCCGGCTCCGGGTTGATCTCTACGATCTCTACGCGAGCCTGGGACCGCTGGCGGTGGATCCGGCGCACCAGCGGCGCGGCATGGGCTCGGCGCTGGTCCGCGCCAGCCTGGAGATCGCCCGGGAGTTCGGGTGCCACGGCGTGCTGCTGCTGGGCGCGCCGGCCTATTACGGCCGCTTCGGATTTTCATCCTCCGCGACGGCGCAGGTAAAAGGCCGGTTCTCGGGACGAAGCGCCTTCCAGGCCCTGGCGCTGGAAGACGACGCGTTCGCAAGTCCCATGACCGTCGCCTACCCCGACGCCTTCGCCAGCGCCCCGTCGGAGCCTCGGCGCGGCAACAGCTAGCCGGGCGGACGTGCGCCCTGGCCCTCGGCGCGCGGCTTGGCCTGGGCCGTCCCGGAGGCCGAGATAGAGGCGGAGGCTGGCGCGTCCATGCCCTTTTCCAGGGCCGCCAGGCTGTCGTTGATGCGCTTGACCTCATCAGCGGTGGGCGCGCGCCGGGGAGCGTAGAGCGCACCTGGAATGCGTGCGCCGGCAGCGCCGGGATCGGCCAGGGTGTAGGTGCGCACCTCGCCCGCGACAGCCAGCGTGATCTTGCGCTCGGCGGGCGGCAGCTGCGGTGACATCAGCCCCTGGGTGCGGGCGTCGACGCTGGCCAGCAGCTCGGGCGAAAGGTCCGCCTCGCGCCCGGCGTATCGGCCGCTGAACGCCGGCGGCTCGCCCCATGGCCCCGTCCAGCGATAGAAGATGTGCTGGCCCACCTGGGTCATCTTGACCAGCGTCGGCGCCCAGTAGGGTGCGACATAGGCCGCGTGATAATGGGTGGCCGACCCCACATCCCTGTCGACGAATCCGGCGAGGGCGCGGCGTGCGATGTCCTGCGCCTGCCGCCACAGGCCAGACTGCGGAGTCCAGCGCAGGGCGCCGTCGCAGGTGAAGGTGAACTGGCATCCGGTCGGCCGGGCCGCCCCCTGATAGACCACGCCGCAGATCGACTTGGGATAGGCCGGGTGGCGCACGCGGTTCAGCACCACCTGGGCTACCGCCTGCTGGCCCTTCACCG